>JBEIGW010000070.1:0-11021 GCA_040381655.1 Deltaproteobacteria bacterium | reverse complement strand
CATCTGTGTTGGAACGCGCACGTACTCTGGTTTTGATTCACTCTCAGTCGAATTGAGTAGGGACTCTGCTGTCGGGCTACATCCGGTTAAGCCAACCATTAAAAAAGCAAAACTTAAAAGCTGACGAGCCATGATTCGAGTCTCCTTAATTCCATGGAAACAGTGACTATTTTAAAATTAATGACGAGTTGTTTTCTTGGGGCATAGTCTAAAGCATGGGCGTTAAGCCGCAACTAGATATTTAGCGAGAACGCAAAATATTTATGGCTGCAGAGACGGCAATGTCTTCCGGGGTGGCTCCCCGGGACAGATCGCTGTAGGGTTTTCCCACGCCTTGTAAAATCGGTCCATAAGCTGCGAAACGTCCGAGTCGCTGAGTGATTTTGTAAGCAATATTGCCGGCATCCAAATCTGGAAACACAAAGCAGTTAGCACGACCGGGTACCGGGCTGCCGGGGGCTTTGCGTTGACCGATCTCTTCAACGATGGCGGCATCAAACTGAAGCTCGCCGTCTGAATCGATGTCAGGAGCTTTCTTTTTAAATAACGTCCAGGCATCTATCATTTTTTGTGCAGCGGGATGCTGCGCACTGCCTTTGGTGGAGAAGCTTAGAAACGCAACGACCGGAGTCTTGCCAGTCAATTTTCTAAGCGTGTCACAGCTTGCTAGGGCAATGTCAGCTAGTTGCTGAGGGTTAGGGTCAATCACGACCCCGCAATCGGCGAAAACATAGGTCTCATGTTCTCGGCCTTGATCCGAGTGAGACACGCGGTCCATAATAAAGCTGCCGCTGATTGTTCTCATGCCGGGCGTGAGACCAACGGTAGAAATAGCCGCCCTTATGACCTCGGCTGTGGTTGCTACGCAGCCTGCGACTACGCAGTCGGCGTCCCCGGCGTCAAGCAAAGCTCCAGCGACGTACAAAGGATTAAATGCCACAGATTCAATGGCATCCCGGTCGGGTGGTTTATTTTTTCGGAAAAGTTGCGTGGAGCAGGTTTCTCTCGTAAGCCTGGCTAACGATGGGTCACGGCAATCTAGCCACTGTATGATGGTATCGGAGACGCTGGTTTGAGGAACATCCCGGGTCGTGAGAAGGGTGACCTTCCGGACTAGTTTGAGATCGCTTAAAATTTGAGCGGCTTTTAAGACCCGTGCATCGTCTCCCTCCGGGAAAATGACCCGTCCGGGGAGTTGCCTGCATCGATCAAAAATGTCCAAAATAAAGGGCGTCTTAAAGTCCATTTAACCAGCCGATACTATTAGTAAAACATCGATAGATTTTGCTTTGTCTAAAATTACCGCAAAACGCTTAACATACTGCGATTTCTGGTCTGCAGGGGACATGGCGCTCTACTTATCCACAATCTCTGTGGATTTAATCAGACCTTTGAAATCTACCAAAAAGTTCAGAATCCTCCAACTAAAGCTTCGCCGGCGGTTGCCGAAAAAACAACGTTGCCGCGACCAATGATCGAGGCCTTGGGGACACATCTGATGATCTGTTTGGTTACATCGAACACTAAACTTCGTGACGAGCTAACAAAGCTTTTCAATGAGGCATCCATAAACTATCGCGAAGTGGATCCGTCATCGGAGCTTGTCTTGACCTCGCTGTACGACTCAGCGGTCACTGCCGTGATTGTGGACTCGTTAACAACCCGAATGGAGCAATCAGCCTGGATTGACATGTTGGGCAGCCTAGCAAGGCGTCTGCCTGTATTTGTGTTAGGACAATACTCAACAACCTCAAAAATTTCTAGTAACCGCAGTGCTGAGCTTCTTGGGTGGATCGAAGACATGCAGGCAGGCACCATCATGTCGATGCTCCAGGCGGCGGGCGTGCTAAATTCTGCACACAAATCTTTTGTGCCTGCAAATATCCCCATCTTTAACATGCAAGTGCCCCTGCACATGATTCAGGGTAACGGTGCCCTAAGTATGCTGGCCATTAATACATCTGGATTCAGAAAGATTTCTGTCGAGTTTGGTTTTGAGGTGTATCAGACGCTACAGGACTTTTTTCAGAGGATGCTTTTTGAAATGTGGGGTCAACAAGGAAGCTTTCGACGTCACGATATCATCATGCGTCGGTCCATCAATAGCAACACCTATTATGTCTTTCTTGAGCAAAGTAGGATCTCAAGAACTGTACCCGCACCAGGCGTATTAGAGAAGGTTGCTGATCGACTCACGCTTAAAATTCAACAGATGATTTGGGCTGAAATATTCAAACCTCGCGATCAAAAACGAATTCCTGATTGTATTAGCGTCTTGCCCGACTTTTCGTTGGGGCATTCCACAGCTCTTCACAACCCCTGTCTTGATACGGTTGATGTGATTGAACATCTGATTGAGACGGCAACGGATGTTGCAAAAGCACAAATGCGCAGAGTTCGAGATCGTGAGCGGGAAATTCTCCAGACCATCATCCATAGTCGGGAAATTCTTTACCCGAATTATCAAGCCGTCTTTGATTTGAGAAAACTGACTAAGGATAAAGTCGACCAAGTGAAGGCAGCGCAAAGTATCGCTCCGGTGGCAGATATTTTGTACGGATTTGAGTCGTTGATTCGTTTCCGTAAAGAGCTTCTTGAGGAAAAGTTAGCCGGTGATCATTTAGTTCACATGGATTTCAAATTATTAAGACCCGATATCCTGTTTGCAATGGCCGCCCACAGTAAAGTTTCTCTCGAGCTAGATCAACTATGTCTTGGGCTTGGGGTTGCAGGTGCTGTAGACCTGCCGGGACCACTGATGGTGAATATTCTACCGCGTAATCTTATGCATTTAGAGCGCCTCAGTCATCTTTTAACCCCACGCGCCAATCTCGTTTTTGAGATCAGTGAGTCGGAGGGTTTTTCTAATCCTCGTCAAATGGATAAAATTCGGTCCTACGTTGAAAAAATCGACTGCCTCATCGCAGCTGACGACTTTGGGAAGGGGCATGCGAGTATTGAACGGGTCATTAAAATGCGTCCCGCCCTGATTAAACTGGACCGAAGCCTCGTTGAGAGGATCCATTCAGAACCCGCAAAGAAGATTTTTGTTGAGGGTATCGTCAAAGCCGCAAAAATGGTTAATGCAAAGGTTTTGGCTGAGGGTATTGAGACCTGGGAGGAAGCTTCTACCGTCCAAACTATTGGCGTGGATTTGATCCAGGGCTTCTTACTTCACCGACCCGAGTCACTTGAGAAAATTCTGGAGCAGCTTAAAGCGGCTGGTGAGCAAAACTTAGGAAGTGTTGCCTGACGATCCGTTCGTATACCATCGCAATCTTTTACAGATCATTATAATATATCCTAGTCGCTTAGACGTCATTATGTGAGACGTCCCGGGTGGAGGATCTATGTCAAACAAGAGTATGGTTGTGATTTTGTTTGGTGGCACCAGCAGCGAGCGGAGAGTGTCGGTTGCGTCAGCGCAGCATCTTTCGACAATTATTCCTTACGCCGAACTTTGGTTCTGGTCGCCAGACGGTGCAGTTTTTCGCGTGACTCCAGAGGATCTCGCGGTGCTTCAGAATCCTTATGATCGTGATTTTATTCCAGACCATAAAGATCAAGTGGCTACCACTATTGATGGGGCTTTGGATAAGGTGGGACAGGCCATTGTTTATTTAGGCCTACATGGTGGTGATGGCGAAAATGGTTGGCTTCAGACGAAGCTGGAATCAAGAAAAATCCATTTCACAGCATCGGGTTCCGTACCTAGCAAGCTAGCGATGCATAAATCTGAGTCAAAGGACGTTGTGAAGGCTAGGGGCGTCCTAGTCGCTAGGCAGCTCCTCTTTACCCCAAGTCAGTCAGATTTAAAGGACTTACTTAAATTTCAGGAGATGGTGGGGTCTTTAGTCATCAAGCCTGCTTGTGATGGTTCAAGCTCAGGACTTGCATTCCTTAAGGATGCAACCGGTTGTAAGTCATGGTTTGAAAAGCATGCCACATCCTCGGATCCTTGGCTTGCGGAAGAAGAACTAATTGGACGCGAGTTGACCGTGGGTGTGATTATGCATCGAGGGCTTCTCACAGCGTTGCCACCATCTGAAGTCATTCTTGATAAGAATGCTCGGTTTGATTTTCAAGCAAAATATCATGGTGTGGGGAATCGGGAGATCACCCCGGCGGAGCTTTCTGCCTCCCAATGCTCGTCAGCGCAAGCATTGTCTTTACTAGCCCATACTGCGATCGGTTGCTTCGGGTATACGCGCACTGACATGATCATGACATCCAAAGGCATTTATTATCTTGAGACCAACACGCTTCCCGGCATGACAAAAGCTAGTTTTATTCCGCAGCAATTACGCACTGCCGGAATTGAGCTTCGTGATTTTGTTGAATCACAGATTGAGCTGGCCCAAAAACGTTATGAGTGATCTGCGTATTTGCCAATTAAATATCTGACACCTTGAGCTCGGTCCAAATACGGTCGTATTTTTTGGTACTTGGCCCGAGGTCTTTGATGGTTTCAGACTTTTTCCGAACGATGTCTAAGGGTCCCATTGCCGGCTGATCGCGCAGGTTCGGCAGCAGTTTTTCACGTAATCCTTTAATCACCGGGGCGGTTAACACCTCGTTGGCGAATCGAAGGTTGATATCTGGTCGAAGTAGATAATTTATGAGCACGTGGGCTTGCTCTTTATTCTGTGAGGAGGCAGGAATAGCCATGTTGTCAACCGCCATCGTGAAACCATCGGCAGGTAGTATGAATCTAAAATTTGGGTACCGAAGAGTTAGTCGTAAGGCCTCGTTTGAGTATATTTGAGCTGCGATCAGATCGCCGTTTAAAAGTTGAGATGATGGAGCGGAGTTGAATTCTCGTGCTCGTTTTTTAATTTTTATCAGAACGGACTTAATCTGAGTCAGTATTGTCTCGTCGGTTGTATTGGCGCTTTCCCCTCGAGATTTCAGCGCGCTTCCAATCATCTCGCGGCTGTCGTCTAGGATGCTGAAACGAAACTTTAGATCATCACGTGAAAAAAGGTCGCCATGACCAGTAACTTCTTTTTCAACCTTGTTTTCGCGGAATATGATTCCCGCTAAAGACCATGAATATGGGAGGGACCAAGTATTTTTGGGGTCGTGATCCAAGTTCAGAAGTTCAGGTTCAACGTTAGCCGCATTAGGTACCTTTGAAAGATCTAAGGGCGCCAGCAGTTTAAGCTCTGCCATGACGGTTACCATGTAGTCAGAGGGTATAATCAGATCGTAGCCGGCACCACCTGCTAGGATTTTGGCCAGTAATTCTTCATTTGACGAGAAGTTAGATTCGATCACATCGATACCGGTCTCGGCTTTGAAATCCGCAAAAATATTTTGCGACGTGTATTCTCCCCACGAGAATAGATGTATTTTCTTAGCTTCACTGGGTTCCGGCGTTTCAACCGCTTTGGTCCAATAGTCGCAAGAAAATAGTAGGACGCTCACCAAAAAAAGAGATAACATGCGAATCATGAGCTTACGCTATACCCCCCATGACGACGGTGTAATCGACGTCCTAAATATTAAAGGCCCATGCTAGATCTTGTCACTATATTTAAAGCCTTCGGTCGAGAGCCAGTCTTGCGTGATATTTCACTTACGGTAGCCAAGGGGGAATTTTTATCGGTTTTAGGTCCAAGTGGCTGCGGCAAATCGACGCTTCTTAGGATATTGGCCGGTTTCGAGACGCCCGATCAGGGACGTCTGCTTTGGGATGCAAAAGACATTACGCGTATCCCGCCCAACCGCCGGCCTTTTAACATGGTTTTCCAACGTTATGCCCTTTTCCCCCATCTATCCGTGGAGGAAAATATCGGCTTTGGCCCCAGGGTTCGAGGTGAGTCGTCGGCGGCAGTTCGTCAGAAGGTGCGTGATGTCTTGGAGTTGGTTCGGCTTGAAAATTTAGGTGGACGTCGAGTCGAGACCCTAAGTGGTGGGCAACAGCAGCGGGTGGCGCTTGCGAGAGCCATTATAAATAATCCCCAAGTTCTGCTACTTGATGAGCCTATGTCGGCTCTCGATCGCAGTCTTCGCGAGAAAATGCGGTTGGATATTTTGAATATTCAGCGAAGGCTCGGGATTACCTTCATTATGGTGACTCATGATCAGGAGGAAGCCATGGCCATGAGTGATCGGATTGCAATTATGAACCAGGGAGCTATTGAGCAGGTGGGCTCCCCAGAGGTTATTTATAAATCTCCTAAAACACGGTTTGTTGGTGAAGCCATCGGTACCCTAAACATGATCGAGTTAGGACGAGGGGTTTTTTATGTGCGCCCTGAACATCTCAAGCTTTTGAAGCGTCCCCCTTTGGATCAAAGAGACCCTGATCGAATTCTACCAGTGATCGTTCGAGAGATTTTATTTAGAGGTGCGATCACGCAATATGTCATGGAGTGTTGCGCTGGCCCGATGGCAAACGCATTCGTTACATCTGTGATTTACGGTGAGGCCGAAGAGATGAGGGGTACGTTGGTTGACGACCAGCTTTTCGTTACTTGGGATCAATCATCGGAAATCCATCTGGCTGATTCAGCCAGAGGTTCCCAAAAATGACGGCTTCGTCCCGTTTATTTAGGTTTGGACTTTTCCCTTATGTGGCCTGGCTTGCTATTTTTATGCTGGGGCCACTGCTTTTTGTCTTTCTAGTTAGTTTTCAAGAGAAGGGCCTGTGGGGCGGCGTGGTTTGGACTTGGACGTCCGCCAGTTATGCTCGGGCCTTGGATCCTCTATATCTTTCTGTTTTTTTATCCTCGTTAAAGTTGGCAAGTATAACGGCATTGTCATGCCTTGCTCTGGCCTTTCCAATGTCATGGTTTATGGCCAGTATTCGCCGAGAGTTTCGTACGGTGGTTTTAGGTCTCGTTCTGATGCCCTTTATTAGTAACTTTGTAGTCAGAACTTATGCGCTTAAATTTTTGATCGGCGTAGAGGGGCCGCTTAACCGCTTCTTGACAGTTTTGGGCATCATCCAGACGCCACTATTTCTAGAGGATGTTCGGGTGGCCGTTTGGTTTGGAATGGTGACCAACTATCTGCCGTTTATGGTTTTGCCTTTATACGTTGCGCTTGAACGATTTGACGTCGGCCTTATCGAGTCGGCTCGTGATCTCGGTGCTAATTCATATCAGGTTTTTGTGAGAGTGGTTTGGCCTTTAGCTAAGCCAGCCGTGAGGACGGGATTTATGCTCGTGTTTGTGCCTGCTCTGGGTGAGTTTGTGATCCCAGACCTGCTCGGAGGGGGGAAGACCATGTACATGGGCAATTTGCTCTCTGAGCAGTTTCTGAAAGCGAGGGATTGGCCTTTTGGTGCTAGCCTTTGCGTTATCATGATGAGTGTTGTGATCTTTGTGTCTCTGATCTTTAGGAGGCGTGCTGATCTATGACGTCGACGAGATTTCGCAAAGCATTTTTGTTTGTATGTTGGTTTTTAGGCGTCATTCTCATGTACACGCCGATTATGACGCTTGTGGTTTATTCGTTTTTATCGAAGGGTGATCATGAGTTTGGCTCAGTCCTCAATGTCGAAGCGTATCGTCTATTGATGCGGGATGATGAGCTGCTTGCAGCTCTTGCAAAATCCGTGCAGATAGCGCTGTTTTCGGCAACCATTTCGGTTTTCTTGGGCAGCTATGCGGCCATTAGTTGGGGGCGCCTGAGGGCCGCCCGTGCAAACTCTGGCTCCGGTGAGGTGAGGCGGAGCGTTGCTGGACTATGGGCTACATCAATGGGTTTTTTGACCATGCTACCGCTTCTGCTGCCGGAGATAGTTTTTGGGCTTGGTCTTCTCGTCTGGTTTGTCATGCTTCGAATGACTTTGGGTACGGTGTCTTTAATTTTGGCCCATGTCACATTTGCCGTGTCTTATGTATATCTGACGGTCGGAGCTCGCATGCAGGTCATTGATCCGGCCATTGACGATGCGGCGGCTGATTTGGGCGCGTCCTCAGGTCAAATCCTTTTTAGGGTTTACATCCCAATGCTCGGACCGTCTCTGGCGGCGGGGTGGGTGATGGCGTTTGCAATCTCATTTGATGATTTCTTGATTTCATTTTTTACAGCCGGTCCCGATAACGTCACGCTTCCCCTAGCTCTCTACAGCTCAATTAAATTTGGGGTCTCGCCCAGCATATTTGCTATGTCGACCCTAGTATTTGTGGTCAGTGTACTTTCGGCGATAGCTCTGACGCGGCTCATGTTTATGCCAAGAGCGATCAGAAATTATAAATAAACCCAATAATATTATGTATTTATATCGACAGCTAAAACTTGGTAAATTTAGTCAAGAATTGCTTGAATATTGTTGACTCCCGGAGTAGACATTTCTGGTTTCGGAGATGCCAACTGTAAAAGGGGGGGGTGACAGTGAACCTCACGTCTAAAAGTCGATATGCTCTTAAAATTATGATGGATTTATCCCACTACGGAGCCAACCAGGCCTTAGTGCGCCGTGGTGACATTGCCGCAAGGCAGGGTGTCCCGACGGATTACCTGGATCAGATCATGATCAAGCTGCGGGCTGGTCACTTAGTAGAGAGTACCCGGGGGCGAAACGGGGGTTACCGTTTGGCTCGTAGCCCAGAGGTTATAACGATGTGGGATCTGTTTTCCTCAGTCGAGGACAGTATGATTCCGGTGGAGTGCCTAGCCAGTGGTGAGGCTTGTGACTTTGAAACAAGCTGTTCATCGCGCGAAGCATGGAAAATGATCTTTTCTGCACTCAAATCAAGCTTAAGTAAGATCACACTCGCCCAGTTACGTGCAGACTGGGAGAATGAAATGATAGGTCAAGGTGTTTCCTTGGAAGCTACTACCGACAAAGTTTCTATCAGGGAATGTCGTGGTGGTGGGCGCGCTGACATGACTCCCTGTCAGTACCGCTCGGACGGCTCAAATTCGGAATGCGTAAAACATTCGACCAACAGCGGAGGTCAGGGCCTCCATGGCTGAGATTGTCAAAGAGTCACTCACTGATCGTGAGTACAAATATGGCTTTGAGACAAGGATTGAGACCGAGTTTTTTCCAAAGGGACTTAACGAAGATATCATCAATATGATCGCCGACAAGAGGGGCGATCCTCCCTTTGTTCGAGACTTTAGACTCAAGGCTTTTCGTCATTGGCTTGGTATGAAAGAACCATCCTGGGCGGATGTTTCGTACCCAAAGATAGATTTTCAGGATATTCGCTATTACTCAGCGCCGAAAGCCAAGGCCGATACTAAAGGTCCGCAGTCACTCGATGATATTGATCCCGAATTGCTGGAAACATTTAATAAACTGGGTATACCGCTCAGCGAGCAAAAAAGACTAACGGGCGTGGCGATTGACGCCGTGTTCGATAGTGTCTCAGTTGGAACCACCCACCAAGAAGAGCTCGCTAGTGTGGGTGTGATATTTTGCTCGTTGACGGAGGCTATCCATAAGTACCCGGAACTTATCGAGCAGTATCTTGGCACGGTTGTGCCTTACAAAGATAATTACTATGCCGCCCTAAACAGCGCCGTTTTCACGGACGGATCTTTTGTTTTCATCCCGAAAGGGGTGCGATGCCCCCTCGATCTATCTACTTACTTCCGTATCAACGCGAAGGAAACGGGTCAATTTGAACGAACACTAATTGTGGCAGAAGATGATTCTTATGTCAGTTATCTTGAAGGTTGCACGGCACCCATGCGTGATGAAAATCAACTACATGCAGCCGTCGTGGAGCTCGTAGCGTTGAAGGGGGCAGAGATCAAGTATTCAACCGTCCAAAACTGGTATGCCGGTGATAAAGACGGCAAAGGTGGCATTTACAATTTCGTCACCAAGCGCGGACTTTGCGCTGGTGATGGCAGCAAAATAAGTTGGACGCAAGTTGAAACGGGTTCATCCATTACGTGGAAGTATCCAAGTGTGATTCTGAAGGGCGCGAACTCGTGTGGTGAGTTCTACTCGGTCGCACTAACTAATAATCGTATGCAGGCGGACACAGGTACCAAAATGATCCATATTGGGCCGAACACGTCATCTAGGATCATTAGCAAAGGGATAAGCTGCGACCAATCGCGCAACACTTACCGTGGGCAGGTCAAAATATTTCCGAGCGCTAAAAATGCTAGAAATTTTAGCCAGTGTGACAGCATGCTGGTTGGCGATCAGTGTTCCGCTAACACGCATCCCTATCTAGACATTAAAAACAGTTCCGCGATCGTGGAACACGAGGCGACGACATCTAAGATATCGGCCGACCAGATTTTTTACATGAAAAGTCGGGGCCTTGATGAAGAAGGGGCTGTCAGCCTTCTGCTGCATGGGTTTTGTAAGGATGTTTTCAAGACGCTGCCATTGGAATTCAGCGTGGAAGCCGTCAAGTTGCTCGAGATGAAACTCGAGGGCAGTGTTGGATAAAGTTTTTAAGTTTAGAGTAACCAGGGGTTGAAGTTTTATGACCATTTTAGATGTTAAAAATCTGCACGCATCAGTTGAAGGCAAGGAGATTCTTTGCGGTTTGAACCTGCGAGTTAACGAGGGTGAGGTTCATGCCATCATGGGTCCCAACGGTTCTGGGAAAAGCACACTGTCAAAAGTCCTCGCTGGGCACCCCGATTACAAGGTCACAGATGGAAGCGTCGAGCTTGAGGTCAATCTCAGGATGCGCAATGTTCTCGAGATGGATCCTGAGGAGCGTGCGCGAGATGGCATTTTCTTAGCCTACCAGTATCCTGTCGAGATCCCCGGTGTGTCTAACACGGTATTTTTAAGGGCAGCATTTAATGCGATTTGTAAACATCAGGGTGCCAAAGAATCGTCTCCGGATGAGTTCAAGACCCTGTTACAGGAGAAATGCCGATTTCTTGGCATGGACGAGAGATTTATTGACCGTGAGGTTAATGTTGCGTTTTCAGGTGGCGAAAAGAAGCGAAACGAAATCCTTCAGATGGCGATCCTGCAGCCTCGTCTTTCCTTTTTGGATGAGACGGATTCTGGTTTGGATGTGGATTCTCTCAGGGTCGTTTCAGAAGGGGTGAATAAGCTGCGCCGAAAGGATAATGCGATT
>JBEIGW010000069.1:0-11159 GCA_040381655.1 Deltaproteobacteria bacterium | reverse complement strand
GCGACGCATATCGCGAGCGACTCTGAAAACTTGAGATGTTAAATTGCCACTTGGCATCCGGACTAATCGATACGAACACATAGGAAGCCTCTTCGTCACTATGATTAACCTGTAGCCACCAACCGTTACTGACAGAGACGAGTCTTCCTGTTTCCGCCTCCATCGGTAAGGACGTCGCCATTCGTCCGGCGAGCTGATTATCTTTGATTGATCTGACTTCAAGCCAGGCTCTGTCTTTCTTATTTTGGATGACGAACGCAAGAGCACCACTGTCCACCTCGAGAGGAGCTAGGACAAACGCATCGTATCCAATTGGTAGAGGTATTAAGTCATCCGCACTTAAGTTCACGGAGCCTTCCGTTTTTGCAAAAACTGGCATTCGACTGCCGTTACGAAGTCGGATACCCGCGACAAAACCACCATTTTGAGTTGCGTCTGCGGCCATATAACTGACATCTAATTCACTCTCTTTGAGCGGCCAAGGCTTACACTTTAGAGTCGTTACAGCTGTCAGATGTGACCACTCGGACTCCAATTCATCCTTAGATCGGCCCGTTGTGCAAGAACCCAGCAAGGCCAGCGTAAGGACCGAAATTAAAGCTTTTTTAGGTGTTTTTTTCATAATCTCCAAAAGGGCTTTTAAAACTATCAAGGTACCGCCCGCTCTCCGGGCCTGTCACCCAGCTAAAGGTTTGTTGAAAGTTACCGAATAACTCAACAGGTTAAGAACTTTTTTGTAGCACAAAAAGAGAACTGATATGAGCTCAAAATTCTTAAAAGCACTGGTATGTCTGGGATTGCTAGTCAGCACTGCATCTTGCAGAGGCGTCTTTTTCGCCTCAGATCTGACCCCCGGAACAGTTCAGCTACCATACATGAAAAACTCAAGCAATGAATGCTACTTTCTAGACGAGTTTATGCCGACCCCGGATGCCCTCATAACCGGCCGTAGCGGTAATCTATCCCTGCGTTATTACTCGTATAAAGGTGCCACCTACAAACAGTGGGAAAACACCCGGATTAACTTATCTTTTTACTCTAACGACACCCGTTGCTGGTCTCTTTTTGAAGAATTCTACACAATTCAATAGTTAGCCAAAATCGAGCCATAGAGCGGTGATTCGGCCCAAACCGAACTAACGACAATCGATTTTTTAGAGTTTAAGCCCATAATGATGCAAAGCGCGGGATGCCTACGCTGACGGGGCAATTTTTTGGTATAATCCTAGCGAGCCTCAATTTTATTTTGGAGAACTCATTCTATGAGCCGACTCGGCCAAAGCTGGCTTGCTCTGTTGTTATCCACGCTGTGCGCTTGCTCGACGACCTCCCAGGCTCCAGCACCTGGAGATGCAAATAATAAAGCGTCTGCTTTGAGCCAAGCCAATCAGTTCGCGCGAGAAGGGCTTCTAAGAGAGGCGGTTGACGCCTACAAAAAGCTAATAGCTAAAGATCCAGACAACATGGTCGCTAGACGAAACTTAGGAATAGTCTTGCTGAAAGCGGGAGACCCTAAAGGCGCTATAATCAACCTCGAGTTGGCCATTAAGAACTTCGAGCAGAATTTTGAGACCAATTTCTTTCTTGCGGAAGCTTATCGTGCCGAGGATAAGTATGCCGAGGCTATCTATCGCTACAAGAAATCACTTAAAATTAAGCCCGACGAAACGCGTGCTCTTAAAAGTTTGGCGTGGTCTTACTTCAAAATCCGCTTCTACAGTGAGGCGGTTAATATAGCGACAAGATTACAAAAGAAAGCTCCCAACGATGAGCAAGCTCTGATGATTTTTGCGCGAACACAAATAAAGTTGAAGCGTGAGAACGAAGCTATAGCTACATTAAAGCGAGGCCTTGATCGCGCCTCTGTGATCTCAAAGCCCTACTTTGAAAGCGTTATTGCGGAAGCCTATGCTGCCCAAGGCAAAAAGCAGGCCGCTTTAGAAATGTGGCAGCAGGCTTTAAAAACCCAGCCTCTAATGGCTGGAGCACTCATGGGTGTGGGTCGAGTCCTTCTTGATTCAGGTCGAGAAAAAGAGGCTATCGACTACCTAGAAAGGGCGCTTAGAGTTAAGCCCAAAATGACTGAAGGCCACTATTGGCTGGCTAGAAGTCTGCAGAATTCCAACCCTGAGAGAGCCCTTCGCTACTATAATGCCTTCAAGAAAAATAGCGCAAATGACCCAGAATTCGTAGAGCTTGTTCAGGATGCAAGAAAACGCGCAGCGTCGCTTCAAAAAAGCGCACGTCCCGAGACAAACTCGTTAAGATAATTCTGCATCGCCTCAAAGAAGCTTCATTTCTGCTTTCTGGTAACTAAGAAGACTACGCTTGGCGTCGAAAAGATTTTTATAGCTCTCATAACGCACGCGAAGCTTCTCAGCCTCAGCGCGGGCCGTAACAAGCTTCATCAAAAAATCTTCATACTCAGGATCCGTCTCCATTAGGCGACGGAGTTTTGCTTCACTATGCGATCCATCATCCAGTCGAATTGATATTCTCGCTCGAATCGTATTCTTGAGTAGCTCAAGTCGCTCGGCTTCTTTACGAGCAGCGACATACTCAAGCCCAACCTTATTCGCTAAGTGCACGATATCTTCTAAGCCGAGACGATCTGCACCCGAGGTGGCGCCCGCCTGGGGCGGTTCCGGCTGGTGTCTTGGTGGTGGTTGAGATGGCTTTTCCATAGGATTAAACTAGCACCCTAGTGGGCTCTAAAACCACCAGACATTGCTTTAAAAGATTGCCGGTTGGCTATAGGCCCTAGCTGGCTAAATCCCTTAAAGGCCAAAATAACTTAATAATATCAGAAAATTAAATTTTTTGCTCAGCTAACTGGCTGATTTTCCGACTCTGATTAATAAGGAGGGGTATTCAACTGGCCGGCCAACCAGGTGTATAATTAATACACAAACCGCGTTTTGCTTTGAATGTTTAACCTACTGCAAAAGCCCCTGTGGATGGCGGGGGGAGGTCCACTGTGAGCTCAACATCGCTTGATTTAAGCATAAGCCCGCGCGAATTTTTTCACTCCAAAATCACGGAAGCTTCGAGAGATTTAAATATCAAACTTGAAGAACACGTGGAGTTCTATCTTGTAAATCTTTTGACGAGCTTTATTCAAAGAACAACGACCGGAGACGATACTGAAAATTCCGAAATGGACGTGCTTTCAACTCCTTTAGCATTCATGCTTAAGCGCGCTCTTGAAGCACCGTTAGAGCGGCAGCCTAAACTTTACCGATCACTTGGCGACGCAAGTCTATACGTGTCTGGATTTTTCCAAGATTATTTCAACCGAAAAACCTTCGATATTAATTACTACATTACCATGGGCGCATCTGCCTACGAGCAGGCCTCGTCGCTGACTCGCTCTCAATCTCGCGATGATGGGTTCCACGAGCTGATGGAGAGTCTTGCCAAAAATTTCGGTCAAATTGTTGACGTCGTGGCTCAAGCATCTGACTCTAGCAATATGAATCAAGACTCAAGTATTCTTGTGCTTTACGATCGATGGAATCGATCTGGTTCTCAGCGTATTAGGACAATTCTTGAGGATAAAGGCATTAATCCTATCCACGTGCCATTCCGTCAGGCTAACTGAATGCAAGACAGCGCCAGTCGTCTAGCCTATGACTCTACCATGTATGGGCTCACCTCTTTTATCGAGAATCTTATTAGTGACTATCGTGGATATAAATTCACGATCTCAGCTTTACATTACATACAAACTTATCCAGAGGACTTTCTCAAAGAGCATTGCCCGCACGCGCAGTCTCTACAAGCATCTCTCTTAGTAAATGAACTTGAAGACGAAACATTTATCGGCATCCACCTCAGTCAAAATATCTCCACTATTTTATCTGGCTATAATCGATTGGATGAACTTTTAAAAAATCCCGAAGGTTTAAATGCGTTCCTGATTCTCACGGAAGAAATCAGTCACTTTCACTACTATATTCATATGACTCAAATCGGACGTCCGATCTCGCTATTTGATTTGGAAGTACAAGCTGAGCTTGACAAGATCGTCGTCACGTCGTTAGTCATGAAAACAATGTTTGGCCAAACACACATGCGAGAACTCGTATTGCTACTATTCAACCAAAGCACGGTGACAGGACAGTTGACGGATTATCAGCTAGCATCGCGAATCGCTGAGAGATTTTGGAAAAGTCACCTATCTGATTTTGGACCATTAATGCTATTTGACCCAAGAATGCGCGCCCACTTAAATCGGATATTCATGGCAACAGGTGAGGAAAAACGACAGATTTTGCAGACGAATATTCGAGCTGCTTGATTAAATAATGTCTCGTTAATTTTTTGAGCTAAATGTCTGTCTTATCGAGAGTCTCGGACAATTCCCGAACTGCTTGGGCAGCATTACTTTGACCGATAATCTCAAGATTTTGTATCACTTCGTTCAATTGTGACTGACTGACTTTACCAGTAGCTAGTGCGACCTTAATATCATCTAACCCTCTGTTCGTCTCGCCCGCTTGGAGCAGTAGCTGCCCTCGATAGAGACGGGCCACTGCATTCAAGGGTTCAATCCGGAGAGCCTCCGTAAAATCGCGGTACGCCTCCTTGGCGGAATCTGTGCTCCTGGCAGAACTTATATACCGATTCGTCACCCTTTGCTTATCAGTACTCAGAAATACAGATATAAATATAAACACGATGAACGAAGCAAATATGGCATATGTGATTTTAGGATTTCTTGCTCTCAAGCGATTAGGTCTAGTTCGAAGCATAGCTTCAGTCAATAACCAGCCACTCACCAAGCCCCCTATGTGCGCCGAATTATCGATAACGGGAATAATAAGTCCGAGTATAATGTTGGTTATGACTAGACCTGAGTAAATACGCTTACGCGGCTTTCTTTTGATGTCCTCGCGATCAAAAGCATCACTCAACAGCCCCTCTATCCGGTAACCAGACCCGAGAAGGCCGAATATTGCGCCTGATGCACCCGCACTAAGGGCCAATGAAAATAGACAACTTGCAAGATTTCCAACGAGCCCCGCCAAAAAATAAATGAGAAGAAACCATCGCGAACCTAAAATATATTCAATCTGGTAGCCGATATAATAGAGGGCCATCGTATTGAAAAGAAAGTGAATGGCGCCGATGTGAACGAATATAGGCGACACAAAACGCCAGTATTCGCCCATTGCAATATCGGCCAAAGATTTACTGCCGAAGTCTCGTATGAACTGCTGGCTTGGCATCCAGAGGGAGGATGGCTCAAACGAAACCATCACTACAAACACCACAAGATTTAGCAGCAATATTCGACCTGACCACGTGCCAAGATAATATCGAAGACCCTCTGGTTGCCGAACCACTGGAAGCACGGGTAATTCTACAGATTCCTCTTGCTCCACTAATCCACCCAACTCAGACGTTCAGAGGCTAATCAAAATACAGCAAAATCAGTTACGGGCGCATGAAGATCCAGTAATTTCGCCGGAGGATCTAAACGCGGCGCTTTGCGCGACAACATCCAAACTGGCGTAGGTCCAACCACACCGGGCAAAAACACAACAACTTGCGCAACCTCCGCTTTCTTACCGCGAATTTGAGTCACGTCGGCAGACAGTCGCAAGACGGCACCTTCCGCTAAAGCCGAGTTTATATTGTCGCTTTCAAGTCTTAGGTGGGTAAACTTTGGCTCACCTTCAGTGGCCTTAAACTCTACAACAAATGCTCCAGACGGCCGCTTTGAGATTGTCTCTACTTTAAAATTTCCGCCAATTCGTTCAATCTTTACACTTTCAGCAGCGAACGCGCTCAGGGAAAACAGCGACATCATCACATAAAAAAATATCTTGAACATAAATTGACTCCTAATTCTTTACAGAACGGCTTCCAAGGCTCCGCCACTCTTTATCCATGAAGACACTTTAATAATATCTTTATGCAACGATCGATCTATTCCTACGCCCGGAGATAGACCCCTGATTCTATCATGAATTTTAGTAAGAGGCAGGGATGGTTTTAATGGTGCATGCAAATCAATACCTTGCGACGCAGTCAGCGCTTCGATAGCCAGGATATCCGCAACATGGGAGCAGATTTTAAGAGCCTTTCTTGCAGCAATGGGACCCATGCTGACGTGATCTTCTTTGTCGGCAGAGGTTGGAATAGAATCAACGGACGCCGGATGACTCAAAACTTTGTTCTCCGAAGCTAGCGCCGCAGCCACAACATGGGGAATCATGAAACCACTGTTAAGTCCAACATCTTTAACCACAAATGCGGGTAAACCGCTCATGGCGGGATTGGTGAGCTTCTCGATTCGTCGTTCAGAAATACTACCCAATTCGGAGATGGCGATCCCTAAAAAGTCCATAGCCATCGCCAGAGGCTGGCCGTGAAAATTGCCGCCACTTATGACAGATCCGTCTTCAAAGACCAGAGGATTGTCGGTGACGGAATTGAGATCTCCATCAATACGCTTTGCTGCAAAATCGATGACATCGCGAGTGGCGCCGTGGACCTGAGGCGCACAACGAAAACTATAGGGTTCCTGCACACGCCCACAGTTAGCGTGACTTGCCATGATTTCATCATCTCCGGATAAAAGATTCCAGAAATTGGCTGCTGAAGCCTTCTGACCTGATTGATCCCTAGCCTCATGAATTCGAGGATCGAAGGCAGCCTTAGTGCCCTTAATCGCTTCTAAGCTCAAAGCTGCCAAAATATCTGCTGTTTGGGCGAGAACATTGGCCTGATGTAGGGCAAATGACCCCAGAACTGCCATAAATTGGGTCCCATTTATAAGAGATAGACCTTCTTTCGCTGCAGGAACCAGAGGCGAGACACCTGCCTTCTTGAGGGCAACAGCTGCGTCCAGAATCTCTCCACCGTAGTGAACATCACCCTCACCGATGAGTCCAAGAGCTAAGTGGGCCAAAGGTGCAAGGTCACCAGACGCCCCGACACTGCCCTGCATGGGTATGACGGGCAAAATATCATGCTCCAAAAACTGTAGGACTTTTTCCACAGGCCTTCGACTTACGGCACTGTGGCCAAGTAAAAACGTATGCGCACGCAGAATAAGTAGTGCTCGGACCACATCTTTTGGCGCATGGTCTCCAACGCCACATGCGTGACTTCTAATTAAATTGTACTGAAGCGTCTGAAGCTTATCTTTGTCGACCTTTACGTCAGAAAGAAAACCAAAGCCTGTATTGATTCCATATATCGTCTTGCCAGACTTGATAGCAGACTCGACTAATCCTCGATAAAGATCAAGCCTCGACCACGCCTGATCCGAGACTACGAGATGCGGCTTTGGCTGTGATGCGAGTGAGACGATTTTCGACCACGAAAGTCGATCAACACCAAGGGAAAAAGGCTTCATAAATAAAGTCCTCTGACGGTCCGGGAACGTTACTTTAAATTTTTAAGAGAATTGATCGGCTTGGATCTATCTTTCGCCCCGTAGACGTAAGTACCAGCCACCAAAACCCTTGCGCCGGCCGCTACGACTCTAGCGCCGGTTTCATCATTAATTCCGCCATCAACTTCGATGAGGACCCTCTCATCTAATTTATTCTTTTTTAACCAGTCATGGAGGACTCGTACCCGGGTCACAGTGTCTTCAATAAAGCTCTGCCCACCAAACCCCGGATTGACCGACATCAACATGATCACATCCACGTGAGGCGCCAAAGCAAAAGCAAGCTCCAGCGGCGAACCGGGATTAAGAGCAATTCCTGGACGAGCACCCTGCTTTCGAATGGCATCCGCCAATCTGTGGCCATGTTTAGCCACCTCAGCGTGGAACACAAGAATATCAGCACCAGCCTCCACGTATGACAACGCCACGTCGTCCGGATTACTCACCATGATGTGCACATCTAGCGGCAACGTTGTTATCTTCTTCATAGCTTTCACAAGTGGTAGTCCAAACGTTAAATTCGGGACAAAGTGCCCATCCATAACATCGATGTGATGCCAGGAGGCCCCGGCTTGTTCCACGGATTTAATCTCGTCCCCAAATCTCATGGAGTCTGCGGCTAGTATACTAGGTGCAACTAAAATACTAGGCTTCGACATTGACGTTGCCCCTTTTAAGCATTTTAGTCTTGATTCGCTCAGCCTTCAGACGGCTCATGCGTTTGAAAAATACGACTCCATCGATATGATCGATCTCATGCTGTAGACATACCGAAAATAGGCCATCTGCGTGGACTTCAAACTCTTTGCCATTCTCGTCACAAGCTGTAATCCAAACCTCAGCTGCCCTATCGACAAAATCAAAAATCTCGGGAAAGCTTAGACAGCCCTCTTGCCATTTTATGGTGCCAGCCTTTTTGGTGATAACCGGATTTACAAAAGTGAAACGCTTGTTGTGCCACCACTTTGGTTCGCCGTCGGTTTCGCTACCGGTGTGAGGAATCTCGATAGTTATGACACGGCGCAGATCGCCCACCTGGTTTGCAGCAAGACCGATCCCATTGCTGTGCTGCATGGTTTCATGCATATCAGCGACAAACTGTAACAGTTCGGCATTGAACTCTTTGACGTCTTTGGCAGGTGTCTCAAGAACCTTCGCCGGCCACTCAACGACTTTTAATAAGGCCATCAGCCAGATCTCCCGCGGTGTTAACACGAGTCTAAAAAAAAGAACGCCACCAGCAGCTTCTTTGTCAGTAAGCCTTGCCAGGGGCCCTCAATACGGACGCCCCATGGGATAGCACAACAAGCTGCAAGTGGCGAGAACCTTTAGATGATCGAAGCTTTAAGCTCTGTATCTTTAGAGTTTTTTGCTGCGACCGCTGATACGATCGAAGGTGTTAGAGGCCAAATTCACGACTCCCTCATAGGCATCGGCCAGCTGCTGATCAATTGCCTCAACTATCTGATTTTCAACCAAAATATCATGAGCGTGATAGAAAATAGTCTCGCTGCCTACCCGGATTGAGAGAATATAAACCCACAAAACACCCACGCCAAAAAACTTCAGCACCGTCTTCGTTCGATCACTCATGATTGGTCTCCTAAAGCTGGACATTTGGCCTACTTAGATCTTATCTCAGGTTGCCTCAAACACCAAAGACCCGAACCCCCAAGCAGGGATTCGGGTCTCCAAATGTATTCATTCAGACGCTTACTAGCTGGCAAGATCGTTTTCGCCTGCAAGTCGACGACGTCCACGAAGTGGGATGATCTCTTTGCTCTCGGCCATCGGAGCAAACATGATTTCAAACACGTCCAAGTAAGACTTCACAAAGGTAACTTTAATCTTTTTACGGATATTAGCTGGAAGGGCCTCAAAATTGGCCTTATTCTTAATGGGCACCAGCACATGCTCCACGCCCTCTCTTAAGGCAGCTAAAACCTTCTCACGAAGGCCGCCGATCGGCAGAACCATACCGTGTAATGTAATCTCGCCCGTCATCGCAATTTTACCGTTAGGAGCGCGTCCTAAAATTGCCGACAACATCGACGATGCCATCGTAATACCCGCACTTGGCCCATCCTTCGGCACCGCACCGGCAGGGATGTGAACATGAAGCTCATTCTTGTTCAGCACCTCAGGGTCAAAGCCAAAGTCCTGAGCTTTCGAGCGTAAGAAACTCAAAGCGGTTTGAGCACTTTCTTTCATGACGTCTCCGAGCTGCCCAGTTAGCACAAGCCTTGGCGATGACGCAGGCAAAATATTGGTTTCAATCGCTAATACCTCGCCGCCGTACTGGGTATACGCTAATCCAAGAGAGACGCCGCGCATCAGATCATGGTGATAGAAACTGTCGCCATATTTATTAGCGCCGAGGTGCTTTTGAATCATTGCAGGCGTCATCTTCAGATTTCCGCTACCCGTTTCCGCCGCTACAAACTCGCCCGTCTCAGCATACTCCCGAGCTAGTTTGCGGCATACACTTGCGATCTGTTTCTCCAGCCCACGCAATCCACTCTCCCTCGTGTATCCATTAATAATTGCGGATACAGACGGTTTCGTGAAAGACACGTTCGCCTTCTCGAGACCAGTTTCCTTGATCATTTTTGGGATCAGATACTGGTTCGCAATGATCAGTTTCTCTTCTTCGCTATAGCCAGAGACTTCGATAATCTCCAGGCGATCACGCAATGGGCCCGGGATGGTGTCTAACGTGTTAGCATTCGCAATAAACGTGACATCCGAAAGATCAACGGCCACACCAAGATAATGATCTATAAAATTTTTATTCTGTTCGGGATCTAAAACCTCAAGCAAAGCACTTGACGGATCACCGCGGTGATCGGAACCAAGCTTGTCGATCTCATCGAGCATGATCACTGGGTTCATCGACTGGGCTTGCTTTAAGCTGTTTATAACACGGCCAGGATATGCGCCGACGTAAGTCTTGCGATGTCCACGAATCTCGGCTTCATCGCGTACGCCTCCAAGCGCGATCCGTGAAAACTGACGTCCCATGGACCTTGCGATCGATTTACCAAGGCTTGTTTTGCCCACACCGGGAGGCCCAACAAAACAAATAATTGGACTCTTCGCCCCTGGATTTAGCTTTTTAACAGCAAGAAACTCCAAAATACGATCTTTAACTTGATCGAGACCGTAATGATCCTCATTCAGAATTTTTTTGGTGCTTGAGATGTCGATAGCCTCAGTTGATTTTTTGCCCCATGGAAGCGATAGGATCGTCTCGATGTGCGTACGCGTTAACGCGGCTTCACTCGTATCCTGATGCATGCGCTCAAGTCGTTTGATCTGACGAGTAACTTCCTCTTTAGCCTCATCCGTAAGCGCAACACCTTCCATGCGCTTCCAGAGATTTTCGACCTCGTCTTTACCGTCGTTGTCGCCAAGCTCGTTCTTTATAACTTTGATTTGCTCGCGCAAGTAATGTTCGCGCTGCATCCGACCAATCTCTTCCTTGGCCTGGCTCTGGATCCGGACTTGCATCTGGTAAACTTCGATTTCACGAGACAGATACTGGTGAACCCGACGTAAGCGCTCTAAAGGATTTTGAACCGCAAGAATTCTCTGAGCATCGGCAACTTTAAGACCAAGATTTGACGCCACCAGGTCCGCCAAGCGGGATGGATCAGATATATCTTCCAGAATCATCAAAATATCAGGTGATAGCACTTTGCCGAGCGAGACAACCTTCTCAAGACTCTCGCGCACAGCTCTGACCAGCGCT
>JBEIGW010000068.1:0-11262 GCA_040381655.1 Deltaproteobacteria bacterium | reverse complement strand
GTCAACGAAACAATGCCATCGACGCTCTGAACGACGCCGCATCAAAGTTTTTTACACCCTTTGACGGTCTCGATAGTCTACCCGCCAAGAAGAATGTGATTGAGGCCCACAGTCCGGTAGCTCTCGGCGCATGGATCTTGCAAGGCATGATTATACCCAACGAACTGACGCCAGAAGGATCAGCCATCTGGCGCTTACGTCATCAAGATGGTCACTCTATAGGAATAGTGATGCTCTGTGAGCCCACCCACGAATCCCTCGCTAAAGTCACTGATTTTCTTAGCGGGTGCGACACGCTCATCTGCTCCGCATCCAACACAGATCCACCCTACCAGTCACCACAAAGTAGACTCGGATTTGATGAAGCGTTAACACTGGCTACCGCGGCAAATGTGCATTCATTGATTCTCACACAGTTTCATCCAACCATGACTGACGCTAACCTTCAGCAGCAACTTATTTCGATGCAGCGAAAAATCGATAATCTAAAGGCTCGGGGCGTAGTCACGACACTCTCCGTCCGACTGGCCCATGAGCTAGAGCCCATACTTGCTTTAGCAGCGTCGCAGCAAAAAATAGCTGTATAATTTCATAGCTCTGATGCTGGTGTTGATTAGCATGCATGACGCGACGGTATCCAGCTTTTAAAATGACACAAACCCCCGTGACAATTAACGGCGTCCACGCTAACCTTGGCCAAGTGTTACCTAGGGTCAGGAGCTAATTGATGAAATCATACGACATAACCAGTGTTTGCAATGCATTGATGGACGTCCTTATCGAAATTTCGGAGATCGACCTCAAAACGCTGGGTCTAACCAAAGGGGTTATGCATCTTGTCGACAGCGATCGACAACGTGACGTACTCCATCATTTTAAAGAGAAACCAAAAGTTACTGAGCTCGGCGGAAGCGCCATGAATGCCATACGTACCTTGGCAAGTTTGGGGCACAAGACAGTTTTTGCTGGGATGGTAAATGACGACGATTTCGGACGTCGTATCAAGGACCGGATGAGCAAGCTTGGAATAAGAGCCATGTTAGGCGGTCACAGCCAGGAGAGCACTGGCACATGCCTCATTCTCATTACTCCCGATGGCGAGCGAACGATGAACACAAACCTTGGCGCTAGCAGGCTTTACGATCTATCCCACATTCCACACGATGAGATCGCAAAGTCTCACGTTTTTCACTTTTGTGGCTACCAATGGGATACTTCTGACCAAAAAGCGGCACTGACAAGTTCTTTGAAAACGGCCCGTGATAACGACACCATCATTTCCTTTGATTTAGCAGATCCTTTTGTGGTGGAACGAAATAGAAAAGATTTTGTCGAGCTTATTGCCTCCGAAGCTGACATTGTGTTTGCAAACAAGGAGGAGGCTCGACTTCTATTTAACACTACGCCAGAAGACGCCGCCCGCAAAATTGCTGCGACAGGTTCTATCGCTGTGGTAAAACTCGGCTCGGAGGGCGCTCTCGTAGTTAAAGGCACACAGGAGTTTAGAATTTCACCGGTTCCGACCACGGTAGTGGATACGACAGCGGCGGGTGACATGTTCGCTGCAGGTTTCCTACACGGATTTCTCCGTGGCAAGAATATTGATGTTTGCGGAAAAGTCGCCGCCACTTTGGCCAGCGATGTTATCAGCAGAGTCGGAGCCATTGTGAGTGACGATGCCCTTGCTGCGGCGCGTAGCATCACCAAGGACTAGGCGACGTCTGTGAATTATTAAAGTCCACTTGACCCTGCGAATCGACATAGAAGTCAGCACCCTTGACCACATCGAAATAAAACCTCTCGGCTTGCTTTCGATCATTGAAGTCGATGTAGGCCTCGCGAAACTCTCTAAGTGCCGGGATCGTGTAATAGAGATTTACCCGGTAAGTACCGCCCTGCCTAAATTCGAATGACACCTGATTAGCAGTGTAGCCAAGGGCGCACTGAGCCGCTAAGCAAACGCCCAGTGAGAGTATCAGCACGAGACTTTTAGCTGAGTATTTTTTGAACAAACAAACCCTCGCCGTGTCAATGAATCTTGGTCTCAGGCAAGGTATCGGATAAATCTGGCATTTTGATTAGGATCCTTCCCTAACCGCTAAATTCGTCATCGCTTACAACTCAAAAACAATACTGGAAAAATATTCATTTTTTGCCATACTGACCCACCTCACCCTTCAGGGGTAAAAGGAATCGGTTACACATGAGCAGTCAGATCCAACCTCCAGAATCCGAACCCACGGCCACAAAAGGACCTGAAAAGGACGACTCGGGGCCCTTTAGCTTTGAAAATCTTAGAAGCCTTGGCATCCTTCTAGTCATGGTGGTTGCAATTCGTTGGAGCGTAGCGTCTCCCTATTACGTGCCAACCTCCTCTATGGAACCCACCATCAAGGTCGGAGACCGCCTGCTGGCTTGGAAATTGGCCTATGGTTTTAAAATCCCATTTACTGATACATCGCTAATCAACTGGGGTACCCCCAAACGCGGCGATATTATCGTATTCAAGTATCCCCGCGACCCGGACATCGACTACGTCAAGCGTGTCGTAGCTATTGCCGGCGATCAGATACAGCTGATGGACGACACCCTCTACATCAACGGCAAGCCGCAAGTCAGGACCGACCACAATTTCGACCGGTCAACCATCGAGGACATTGTCGATGACAAGGATTACAAGCTTCTCTATCGCGAAAGCCTTGAGGGGCTTGATCATTGGGTTATGCAAAACAAGCCAGAGTATCGTAAACAGCTTCGCGCCTGGTGGCCAGACGTGGACGGCAAACCCTACACTGTTCCCGATGGCAGCGTCTTTTGTATAGGTGATAATCGGGACAATTCGAGTGACTCACGAATTTGGGGCGAAGTCCCATTAAGTTATGTTAGAGGTCGTGCACTTTTTGTGGTTTGGAGCATTTGGACACCTCAGGGCGAGTTCTTTCCCAAGCTGAGATTTGACCGCTTTGGCAAATGGTTGGATACTTAAACTATACGGTTTTTAAGAATTCGACTGGAGGCTCTTTTAGGCGATGGGTCCTCGAAAAAAGCCGTCTAACGGCTCAAGCGGCGGTGTTAGCACCCCCCAAGCAAAAGATATCAAGACTCGCAGGGATTTAAATCTAGATCCTGAAGAGCTTATGTTTGCAAAAGAATACTGGACTGGATCAAGTCGTGACGGCGTCCTTGAGGACGGCGACGGCTATCACTATTACAGAATGACGAAGTCGGGAAAAATACTTGAAGCTTACGAGTTTTACGAGCTCGACGATGGCAGAGAGTGCGTTGCGCCACTGCCTGAAATGCTCAATATCCATTGGATAAATGACTTGGGCTTCGACGATTTTGAGGCCCTGGATATGATAAAAGAAATCGAATTTTCAAGAATCAAAGATATGGCAACGAGCTTTTAAATATAATTCTAGGCGACGTCTTCGCTTTCCATCTCATCAAACATCCTAGCTGATTTTCGGGTTTCTAGAACGTGCTGATACCACCCTGTGGTCTGCTCTAGAAGCCAAGCATAATTTCCGAACTGGCTAGGTGGAATCAGCTCCTCGCAGAAGTCGGATAGATCGTCTAGACTCGCGTTTGGGTTGTCTCGTACCCAATCTTTTACAGCGCGTTTGAATTTATTGGTGTCAAACATTAAGCTTGTCCTTTCAGGAACCTCATGACAACCTGTGTCCAACAGGCGCAGCCACTTTGGCTTCCGGTATGTTGCTCGGCATATTTTGCCGCGTCTTAAGCTTTATTCACTGGACCTTAAAGGACTCTAAAGGATGTCGGCCCACTTACCCTTCGATCTTCTTGTTGATAAATCGCAAATTTGGCAATCTGCCAAATTCAATTCGGATAATCTTTTGGACTACCTAGGCAAAAACCTAGACACGTGGCTGCGTCAGGGTCTAGCGGATCTTGGTGTTAAGGATTCCCCCATCATCAAAGGCAGCGTTCACCCGGGCGCTTTCGTCATTGGTCAAGTCTATATCTCAGAAGGAGCGACCGTTGAACCTACAGCATTTATCCAAGGCCCCTGCGTTATCGGGCCAGGCGCAGAGATTCGCCATGGAGCGTATATTAGGGGTAACGCTTGGATCGGTGCTAAAGCGGTTGTTGGGCATACCACAGAGGTAAAAGGCTCTGTATTTTTTGATGACGCAAAAGCAGGGCACTTTGCCTACGTTGGAGATTCTATTCTTGGTGTCAGCGTCAACCTTGGTGCAGGAACTAAGCTTGCAAATTTGAAGCTTCGAGGTAACGACGTCAAATTCAAACACCCTATCACTTCGGAACTCATGCCAACAGGACTGCGGAAAATGGGCGCGATCATGGGCGATCATTCGCAAACTGGCTGCAACTCTGTTCTATCGCCAGGGACCATCCTGATGCGAAATACAGCCGTTTTACCTTGTGTTCATTTTCAGGGTACCCTAACCCACGGTTTTGCCCGGTAATTATACATTTGGCTGGCCATCCAATTTTATTACTTTACCTCGCTGAAATTTCCGGATAACCTTTTTCAAATTCAGATTTTGTAAATTTTCGGGCTCATTTCGGTTCTTGCAAGGATTCCCAGGGAGGGGCTCCTTCTGATGCACGCGGCACGGTTGATCGCCAGATTAATCGGGCTAAAACCAAGATTAAGGAGGATTTATGGCAGTGCGCAACCAACGACCGCGTCATAGCTCATGGGCAGTAGCCCTTGGAGCGTTGACCCTTCTCGCAGCTCAGCCCTTGTTTGCGGCCGGGTACATCGTGAAGTTCAAACAAAATTCTGCGGGATTTAGTCAGGCGCTGTTCTCCAAGAGCATCAGCGGAGTGACGATTACCGATAATCATGAGCCCGGCGGCCTCATTCTTGTGGATCTCGGAAAATCCACGAAAAAAGAAACGGCTCGTAAACTCGCCGAGCTTATGAAAAATCCTGACGTTGAGTATGTGGTTGAAAACAAAAAAGTTCAGGCGTTCCACATGCCGAACGATCCAGAGACTTCAAAACAGTGGTCCATCGCAAAAGTCCGGGCTGCAGAGGCTTGGGATCTTGGAGTTGGGAGCAAGGACGTGATCGTCGCTGTCACAGATACCGGTGTTGATTACTCGCATCCAGATATCAAAGACAACATGTGGGTCAATAAGCGTGAAGTGCCTGGTAACGGCGTCGACGACGATAACAACGGCTTCGTTGATGACATTTACGGTTACGACTTCAATGGTAACGATGCCGATCCAAAGGATGAGACAGGATCGCAAAACCCAGGTCACGGCACGCACTGCGCAGGCATTCTCGGTGCTGTTGGTGACAACTCTCGTGGAATCTCTGGTATGAGCCAGAAAGTTTCCATTATGGCGTCACGCTTCCTTGGCGCAGATGGCTCAGGCGACCTGATGGGCGCTGTTAAGTCAATCGACTACGCAACCGCAAACGGCGCGCACGTCATCAGTGCAAGCTGGGGTGCAGGCGTTAGCGCAAATGATGCTCAACCCATCACTGAAGCGATCGGCAGAGCTAATGATAAAGGCGTGATTTTCGTGGCCGCTGCATCAAACGATGGTAAAAACAATGATGGTTATGAGGTGTACCCAGCCAACACACCACTTCCAAACGTGATTACAGTCGCTGCTTCAGGAAACGGTGATACGAAACCAAGCTGGTCCAATTACGGCCAGGGAAAAGTGTCGTTGTCCGCTCCAGGTGAAAATATTTATAGCACTCTACCATCAGACAAGTACGGCAACCTAAGTGGAACCTCGATGGCAACGCCGCTAGTCTCTGGATTAGTCGCTCTCATGCTCTCGCATAATCCTAGTTTGAAGGCTACTGATGTTAAAGCACTCCTGCAGGCCTCTGGCACCAAAGTGGATATTGAAACGGCATGTAACTGCCGAGTTGATGCAGCCGCGGTGATTCAGCGAGTTCGTAATGAGGATCTGACCGTAATTCCTCAAGCTGCAACAGTCGCTCCTAATGCAACGCTACAGTTCTCGGCTTGGGGTGGTAAGGCTCCATACAAGTTTGCCGGTTCATCCGACGGCGTTGCGACCATTGACCAAAACGGTCTTTTAACAGCAAAAACGGAGGGCGAATTAAACGTCACGGTCACTGACGCTGACAACAAGTCCAACCAGTCACTACGCGTACGGGTCGTTGTGCCCGGTAGCGGTGGTGGTGGTGGTGGTGGCGGAGGAGAGTGCCCATTCGGCGATCCACAACTATGTGAGATGATCTGTGCGATTCAGCCTGATCTGCCGTGGTGCGCTAAGTAAGCCGGGTTTCAGACCTAAATATGGACGGGAGGATAGTGATATCCTCCCGTTTTTATTGAATTTTTTTCTGCGCTGCGTCTTGCTTTCTATAATCTTTTTATTGAAATAAATTCTATTTTAATATAAGAGTCGGGGCGTCCATTTGGAGGATCTCTTGTTAGATAGCTCACCGATAAAAGCCATTGGTGCCAACCAGTCCGAGGCAAAGCCTCAATATCTCAGTCTTAGTCGACCTGAGTGGGGAGAATTATTTGAGACGATTGGAGAGCCTAAATTTCGAGGACAACAGGTCGCTGATTGGATCTTTAAATTTTTCGCAACATCACCAGACGAGTTTACAAATCTCAATAGACCACTTCGAAGTAAACTAGCGGATCAACTTGACTGGGCATTACCAGAAATCGTCAGTGCTTTGAACTCCGCGGACGGCTCGACAAAACTCTTACTGAAAACATCAAACGGCCAACTCATTGAGTCCGTTGTGCTACGTTATGAAGGTCGCGTCAGTCTGTGTGTTTCTAGCCAAGTCGGCTGCAAAATGGCTTGTAGCTTTTGCCAAACTGGAAAGCTTGGTTTTTTTAGAAATCTCTCCACACATGAAATTATTGCCCAATATTTGATCGCTGCAAAATTAGTACGAGCTGAAGGACGCCGTCTCTCACACTTCGTATTCATGGGTATGGGAGAGCCTTTAGACAACTATGCAAACGTGATTAAAGCCGTCCAGCTTCTAACAGCACCAGAAGGCTATGGTCTGTCACACAGGCATGTCACCATATCAACATCTGGTATTGCACCAAAAATTCGCGAACTTGCAACAGACGTGCGATGCGCTCTAGCCGTGTCTTTACACGCAGCCCAAGACGGGCTGCGCCAAGAACTCATGCCCATCAATCGAAAGTGGGATCTAACTCAACTAAAAGATGCTCTTCTCTATTATCAAGACACGACGGGCAACAAAATCACTTTTGAATACATTATGATAAAAGACAAAAACTGTGGCCTGCGAGATGCCAAGGATCTTGTAAAATTTCTGCATGGATTTCGAGCAAAAGTGAATCTTATTCCGTTCAACGCCCATCCTGGGTTACCACATGCTAGGCCCACAGATGATGAGATTCGAGCCTTCCAAGTGTACCTAGCAGAGCGATCCATCGCAGCACCCGTTCGTTACAGCAAAGGTCTCGATGTAAGTGGAGCCTGCGGGCAGCTAGCTGCAAAAACAATGGATACCCTTCACTTGGTTCCCGCTCGTAAAAACGTAATTAGCCCCCCGCCACAAGCCACCCACTAAGTTCTCGACAATCCACTCCACAAATTTTAACTTAGACTAGATCTCCTGGACTTATTTCGGCGGACAATGCTTATGACTTTTGATTGGACCATATCGGAAAACCGTTCTCTGAAGCAACGCGCGCCACGTCACCGCCTCTCCATAGACATCTCGCTGAGCATGGGTTTTGAATCCTGGCAGATCATGTGGCCTGCGAAACTAATAAACATCTCAACATCAGGCGTACTGGTAGAGTTTCCTGTAGGTAACCCGCAGGATGCCAGTAAAGCTAACGACCTATTAAAACTCTTAAATGCCGAACCCAATGTTCGCCTCCAACTAGCCCCCTGCAACCAAGAGCTTTTGCCTGCAACGATCGATGCCATGCTAATTAGGCACCAAAAAACCTCACGGGGCCTGGAACTTGCATTTAACTATGACGAACAAACCGAAGAGCTGCAGCAAATCTTCATAAGTATTCCTGAGCAGCAGCTACAATGAATAGCGGTAACGTAAACGCCAAACAAAGGTGCCGATAGCACCTGCATATAGTATGGGATCGAGCGAATGCCGAAAAAGATAATGAAAAAGGCGGAAGCCACACTTGAAAGCATGCGCAAGGTTTTTCTAATCCCTGAATCTGATGATTCAACTCTTGGTAAGATTGAACGCGAAATAAGCAACAATTTGCTCGGATTTCTTCGAAATACAATTGTGGCAGGCGAGATGGAACCTGCACAGATTGAGCGTGAATTCCAAAATGTGGAAATCCCAGAAGAACCCATGTTTGTTCATGAACAGGCAAAGTTTCTCATGGAAAAAGTTGTCAGCCAATCCGTTCACACAGCTTCGCCCGGGTTTATCGGCCACATGACCTCAAGTATGCCGTATTTTATGCTGCCACTTGCCAAGATTATGATGGCTCTCAACCAAAATACGGTAAAAATCGAGACCTCTAAAGCATTCACCCCCCTTGAAAGCCAAGTTATTGGAATGATGCACAAACTTGTTTATGGGAAACCAGCGAGCTATTACGAGACATGGACTCATGACCGCAATCACGCGCTTGGAGTCTTTTGCTCGGGAGGAACCATCGCAAATCTAACAGCTCTTTGGGTTGCTCGTAACCAACTTTTAAAGCCGACGAATAGCTATAAAGGCGCTTACAGTGACGGCCTGGCCGCAGGATTGATAGAGCATGGTTACAGGAATATCGCTCTAATAGTCAGCAAACGAGGGCACTACTCGCTACGAAAATCCGCTGATATATTAGGGCTGGGAAGACAAAATCTCATAGCTATCGAAACAAATGATAAAAATAAAATCAGGATAGATGCGCTTCGAGAGACCCTTGGCGATCTCAAAAAAAACAAGACGGCCGTCCTTGCTATTGTCGGGATTGCTGGAACGACAGAGACCGGTAATGTTGACCCTCTGGATGCCCTGGCGGACATATGTGAAGAGCATTCTATTCACTTCCATGTTGACGGCGCTTGGGGCGCACCAACACTATTCTCCGACAGACATCGACATCTTCTAGATGGAATACAAAGAGCTGATAGCGTTGTGATTGATGCCCATAAGCAATTGTACACACCCATGGGAGCCGGTCTTTGCTTATTTAAGAATGAAAAAGCGCTGGACGCTATTGAAACCAACGCTCAGTACATTATTCGTAGAGGCTCGCGAGATCTTGGCAAACATACTCTTGAAGGATCGCGCCCTGGAATGGCCATGTTGGTGCACTCCGGTCTTCGCATCCTAGGTCGAAAGGGTTACGAGTTACTGATAGACGTCGGCATTGGGAAAGCTGCACAATTTGCTAGGATGATTCAAAATACTATTGACTTCGAACTGACGACCGAGCCTGAGCTAAACATTCTGACCTACCGCTACATCCCAGACGACATCAAATCTATTCTCAGCACGTGCTCCGAAGACCAGTCGAAGGCCATCAATAGCATCTTGAGCGATCTAACGGTTAACATACAAAAAGTCCAGCGCGACCGCGGCAAAACGTTCGTATCCCGCACCACATTCGAAATCCCAGCGCACTATAATCAGCTTTTGACAGTTTTTAGAGTTGTTCTAGCAAACCCCCTCACGACCAGGCAGGTTTTTATAGATGTACTTGAAGAGCAGAGGTCTATTGCAAGAGACGAAATGGAACGAATTAGCCTAAAATCTCAAATCAAAAAAATTATGGATACACCGGCTATAAATTAGAATCAGAACGATTCGAAAAATAGCGTCCCATTAAAACGAGGCTTGTTAATATTACTAAAAATCGATTCCGTTAAGTTTGACTTCACAAGTTCTAATCGCCTCGGCACCGTGGCAACTTTAAGATCAATTGGCTTTTTACCCGAGCCCATGCATCCAATCACGCGGGCCTCCCAGAATAAAACTCCAAAAAAGTTCTTATCCGGGGACCACTGATGGGTTTCAACGTTTAGAGTACGATTATAGACTTGTTTCTTACTTTTATCGGTCACAACAAATTCGTACACAACTTTTTCTGAACACACCTCTGGTTTACTCCACTCAAACTCAAAAAATGGCCAGGCACCATTGCCATGCCAAATTAAGTTACGATCCGGGGCTAAACCTTTGATGCGTCGACTCATGGTTATAGCTATCGCTTCATTATACTGTTTATCCGAAAATCGCGGGTTATCTTTAAAAACCTTCTTTGACATCTGAACTTCAATGGCTTCAATTTTTGACCTGTAAAGTCCGTCGGTCGACTTCACTTGCATGAAGTACTTCCCGGTCTTTTTAACAGAAACTGCATACCGATTACCCTTTGCCACACCTATTTTCTGCCTAGATTCACCCTGCTTCCAAAAATAAACCTCATAATCCATGAGGTCTTGCAATGGCGCTTTTTCTCTCTGCCAAACAATTTTCATATCATAAGGAATACGGTCCGTTAGAAGTAGCTGCTTATTCGCAGGAGCCAAGAAATCAATCTTGCCATGCTCGACCGAAACACCAACTTCCTCAATTTTCTTTCCTTTATTTAAGGCTGCGATGATCTGCTTAAGAGTCTCTTCATCGAGCTTAGAATCCGGCGATAATATGGCCGCAGCCTGACGCCATGCTTCTGACATTTTTCGAAGAACATCCTCTTTTTCCTCGGTGGATTTCTTGATCTTAGAGTTGAATTGAGACAGCATCTTCGGATTCACTTGAATTCGCCTAAACGACTCACGACTCAGCCGTAGGATAATTGGGACATTAATAGTCACCCGTGACCGCCTAATCCCCAACCCTTCCCTACCTAGATTATCCTCGGCTTGCAGCATAACTGACGCCTCTTCACCTACGCGGAGTAACGATCCGTCTGATATTATTTGGTTATTACGTGCATTTCTAAATTCACCGCTGAGAGGCCTCGCAAATGAGACGTCACCCTTTACGCTTAAAATTTTAAAATTAATGACACCTAGTTCTCTCATCGACAAAGGCCTAGCTGTTTGCGCCCAGACAAGGTCCGTCGATACCGTAACCGTTATGAAAATTAGAAAAAAATATATCGCGGAAGGTGGCTTCATTTAACCAGCCCCAAAACCAAACACATATCATCTTCAATTGTTATATTCGCATTTTTCTTTCGCCAAAGATAAATAATAGTTGCGAGTATACGATAAACATAATCACTCTTAGCAGACTTTAAAAACGCGAAAAGATCTTGTCTTGAAAAGCCAACAGCTCCACCTACC
>JBEIGW010000067.1:0-11296 GCA_040381655.1 Deltaproteobacteria bacterium | reverse complement strand
GTAGGAGTTCAAGCTTCCGATCGTCTTGTGGGTAAAGTTCGACAGACTCTGTCGGGGCAGACGGTCGATTGGCCAACAATCCGTGCCGCCATCGCGGAAGCTGCTAAGACTATTTTCATCGATGCGGATCGACCGCTAAATCAACCGGAGACAGGTTTGTACGTTCTACTTATTGTTGGCGTGAACGGTGTTGGAAAAACGACAACCATCGGTAAGCTGGCCGCAAAATTTAAAGCCCAGGGGAAGAGCGTGATGCTGTGCGCCGCTGATACGTACCGTGCCGCAGCGATTGAGCAGCTCACAATCTGGGGTGAGCGTAATGATGTCCCCGTTATAAAACAACAGCAGGGATCGGATCCTGCAGCGGTTGCTTATGATGGTGTGCAGGCGGCGAAGTCAAGGGGGGTCGATGTCTTGATTATCGATACGGCAGGACGTCTTCATAATAAAAATGACTTGATGGCGGAGCTTTCAAAAATAAACAAGTCGATTGGCAAGGGTTGTGAGGGTGGACCTCATGACACTTGGATCGTGGTTGATGCGACAACAGGGCAGAATGCGGTCCAACAGGTGAAGGCTTTCAATGAAGTGACTCATATCACTGGAATCGTTGTCACTAAGTTAGATGGAACAGCTAAAGGTGGTGTGATTATTGGTATTGCTGACCAGTTCCAAATTCCCATCCGCTATGTTGGTGTGGGGGAGTCTGTGCAAGATCTAAGACCGTTTAGTCCTAGCGATTTTATGAACGGCATCCTCGGTGTCTAATCATGACCGACAGATGTTAGTCCGGTTTCTGATCGGAAGGCATTCGAACGACCGTGCCACTTTGCGTGATCGGAAGCATCAGATTGTGGGTCTCAGAGAAAAAAACTGATAGCTTCGGATATCGAATCCTCATCTGATATGCCCAGAAAAGTTGGCGTCTCGGATGTCGATGATTGGCAAGGAGATCGAGAAGCTGAACCTCTTCTTCGGACAGATCTAGCTCTGCTCTTCGTTCAATGGCAGCTTGGGCAGCATCCCTGACTTTCTGATCCAATTCAAACTGCTTTTGTCTTTGGCCAAACAAGTCGAGCCGTTGATGCTCATCCTCGTATAGTTCAGCGTACTGATCCCAGTTAGATGCTAGAAGCGATAGTGAAGGAATACGGGTATTAAAATGCCGAATCATAACCAAAATTTGATCCACTGGATGGGCGGAGGCAAGAGTCGCGGCTACTTCGAGGTTTGTTGTTTCTTCACGGTCGTCCAACTCACGTCCCCGCGTAAATGCTTCGATAATTCTCTTTGTGGTGTCGTCATCTGAAAGCGCTCGGTGAATAATTGGACGATCGTTATGGGTGTCACCTCGTCGTCCCTCCACAACTGATAATTTAGGAAAGCCTTTTTTGAACGGTAATATTACGGCTTCGTGATGGCTTGGCGATTCCTTCAATCCTAGTTTCCACTTAGCCATATCCCACTGGATGTTAAGGCTGAGGCTTTGTAGCTTTGGTGTTTGGCGTCCGTCTCCATACCTTGATTTGATGATGTGACGACCTTCAAGCTCCTCAATTGCTTGTTGAACCTCTCGCGCGCTATGACCTACGATGGAAGCTAAATCACTTTCCGTCGTAATAAGATTCTCTAGCCCGGTCATGGCGGTGTTGAGCAAATACATCATAATTGAGTACTGACAGGAGTTCATTTTCGAAACAGCGAGAACCTTGAAGCCTGACTCTCGAAGAAAACGTTGAATATTTGTATCCATCAGAATTGGTCCAAAAATTAAAATCAAAACAGCAAGATCTTGTCCGACTCTTTATTCTACCACGTAGAATAGTTATAGCTGATTTTGACGATAAGCGGCCATTATATCGAGCCTTATTGCCCTAATATGTGAATTTTACAATCATGCCCGTTGAGCTTATGGTCGTTAATGCTCTGCTGCCCATTGGGCAAGCTGCTGCCCGGCAGATACTTGCTGGCCAGTTTTGACCAAGATTGAACCGGCACGTCCATCGAAGGATGCCTTAACCTCAAACTGCATTTTCATACTTTCAAGAACAAACAACGTCTGACCTTTAGTGATTACGTCACCGCCTGTGATGGAGACTTGGATAACTTTTCCCGGAACAGGCGCGGTCATACCGTCCAAGGTACCAGCGGTGGCTCCACTGCTTGCAATAGTTTTTCGTTCATCAATTCGGACCCAGTTGTGCCCTGATGCGCCAATCCAATACTCAAATCGGCTAGGGGCTTTATAAATAACGAAACTGAAAGATACGTCTTTTTGGCCTTTAACCAGTCTTCGACCAAACCCATACCTGCAGCTTGCGCGTGGATCCTGGGGCGACCAAGCTATCTGCCCGGAGATGATTTGGATCTCTTCAGAAGAGGTTTGCCGAGTGGAAGGCGCATGGCTATTACGAAGTGAAAAAGAGCTCTCCGTGATAACTGGGATTGTGGTGTGAGCTGCGGACGTCGTTGACGCTTCAAAACCAGCCAAAGAGCCAGCCTCGAGGCGATTGAGTAAATGGTTAACCATAGGCTCGAGTTCGGTTCGTTTGCTGGATTCCCAGTCCAGAGCGTGATTCACGTTTTTCGCAATAAAATGTGTGTCCACGGGACGCGCCGTTATTTTTGGGTGTCGGACGAGCCAAGTTAAGAATTGAATATTGTTTCGAGGGCCAGCAAATAATGTTCGTTCAAGTGTCTCTGCCACTAGTTCAAGCGCTTGGCGTCGATCGCCTGCCGAACAAACAAGTTTTGCGATCATGGGGTCAAATTTATCGGAGATCTCATCAACGGTATCAATTCCAAGCTCCCAGCGAATCCCTCGTCCCGCGGCGGGGACGAAGGCTCTCACTGATCCTGGAGCAGGAAAAAAATTGTTACCCGGATCTTCCGCGTAAATACGCACCTCAATAGAGTGCCCACGAGGCTTCAGTGTTGAAAACTCAGGCGGTAGGTTTTCTCCCCGGGCGACGCGTATTTGCCACTCGACAAGGTCTATGCCGTATATTTCCTCGGTCACAGTGTGTTCCACTTGAAGGCGCGTGTTCATCTCGAGAAAGTAATAAGAAACGTTGCTAGCATTTGTCTCGTCGACAAGAAATTCCACTGTTCCTGCGTTGTCATAGCCCACCGCTGAGGCGAGACTCGACGCAGCTGCATGCATCGACGCACGAATATTGCTTGGCAGATCCGGAGCCGGCGCCTCCTCCAATATTTTTTGATGGCGTCTTTGAAGCGAACAGTCTCTGTCCCCAAGGATGCAAACATTTCCATGTTTATCAGCTAAAACCTGCACTTCAACGTGCCGCGGTGCAGGAAGATACTTTTCAACGATGAGAGATGGGTTGCCGAAGGAACTGTGCGCCTCTGCGGAAGCCCTCTGTGCGCTGGTGAGTAAATCCTCAAGTCTTTCAACAATGCGCATTCCTTTACCGCCGCCGCCAAAGGCAGCCTTCATGAGAACCGGTAAGCCGTGTTGTGCGACGAAACGCTCGAGTTCCTGGGTCGCTGCTGCGCCACCAGACTCCAGATTGATGCCGTTGATGCCTGGTAAGCAGGGAACCTTGGCTTTTTGTGCGTGCTCGCGAGCTGTAGCTTTGCTCGCCATGGCATCGATTGCTCCCGGACGTGGGCCAATCCAGGTGAGGCCGGCCTTGATAACGGACGAGGCAAAGTCGGGGTTTTCCGATAAAAATCCAAAGCCCGGGTGTATGGCATCACAGCCGTGTGATTGGGCCAGAGAAATTATTAGTTGTGCGTCAAGATAAGTCTTTGTTGATTCATCTGGGATATGGACAAACTCTGTCACGAGGCCAAATAAGTACGCTGGAGGGGTGTTACGAGCTGAAATGGCAACTGTGGCTATACCAAGTTTCTTAGACGACTCTGCGATGCGTCGCGCGATTTCGCCACGGTTTGCTATAAATATTTTCTTGATCTTTGCGGTCACGCCACCCGTCCTGAAAAAAATTTTACGGTTCTAGTTTACGAAGCCAAGGTGGCTCCGTTTTTGAAAAAAAACAACTAAGTCCATCCTGACCGTCCTTGCCGGTGCGAGCCTTTGCAATGGCTTCCACGGTCTGGTGGCTTTGCCTTAAAGCGTCTTCCCGCAATGTAGTAAAAAGCTGGTTGATGGATATCTGTGCCGTGGGTGAACAGGATAACAATAGGTTGAGTTCCTCGGCTAACTTTTGTTCGGGTGAGTCAGTGACAATCTCAACCAAACCTGATTCAAAAGCATCACGAGCTGAGAAAACCATTCCGGTCAGCGCAAAACGCTTAAGCATTCCCGATTTCATTTTCCGAAGCAGGTACGGTGCGATCACAGCCGGAAGAAGCCCGAGCTTAACCTCGCTTAAGCAGAATTTTGCATCCTGTGAAGTGATTGCGTAGTCGCAGCATGCAATCATACCAACGGCCCCACCGTAGGCGGCACCGCGTATCAAAGCAATTTTTGGCATCGAAAGATTCGAGAGGGATTCAAACATTTCAAGGAGCCTCGACGCGTCCTTGATGTTTTCATCATAGGATAATTCCGCGGACGTTTTCATCCAGTTTAGATCGGCACCAGCGGAGAAGTGTTTTCCGGAACCTGTGATAACCAACGCACGCACGTCGGTCATCAGCGTGAGTGCTTTAATGTGCTCTGTAATTTCAACCATCATTGCGGAAGAGAATGCATTGGCCTGTTCTGGTCTGTTCAGTTCGAGACGCGCAACACGACCACCACCCGTGAGTGATATGAAATCAAGTTTTGTAGTGTTAATAGCCGTCATTTTCACCGGAATCTATTTTTCTCAACATCGTCGAGTACATCTTGTGGTATCGGCGCAAATTGTCTGAGTAGGGCCTGTGCAAATGTTTTGCCTTGTGCATCGGTTTTAAGGGTGAGTGTGCCGCCGCCGCCTAACGAAGCATCTAGGAGAAAGTTAAAGCCGTTCATGTTTTCCAGTTTGTATCGAATAACCGACCCCTGGCAGATTTCCTGGAAAAGATCTTTTACTTTTTGAGCGGTCAACCAAGTCTCAAGCCATGCAAAAGCTTTAGGGCTTCTTGCAAGGATGCCAATGTTGGCCATATCTCCTTTATCGCCGGAACGTCCCAAAGCTATTTTTGAAATGGGATTAACCGTGACTGCACCAGTGGTCTTCATGGCGGTTGCAATGTCGCAAGAGGGCTGAATTGCTTTCTGGATTTGAATTGCCGGAGCCGAAAAGTTACCGACAACATCGGAATCGACGACTTTTTCATCGCAGGTACCCTTATCAAATAAGGCGATTTTTGGTTTGACGGCAGCTTTGGGCATGAGGGCCGGCCAGTAACTTACGACTTCTGTGGGTTTTGGCGCTCCGCCAAGCACGCAGACGCCTGGTGGGCCGCTCAATATTAGCGCGGGCACCATTTTGCTAAACTTTCGAAGCTTTCCCTGATCGTGGTCCCGTGCTCCAACGCGGAGAATAATCTCATTGCCATCCTCTTTTTGGCCGAGGCTTCGGTGGCAGGCGTTCCAGCCAAAATACTCGGTTTCTGTGGCGGCAAAATTACGACCAACTTTGTTCCAGAAAATTTGGGAAAAAGTCTCAGATTTGCGCCGTGCATCTGGGCCTGATATACAGATGGAACCTAGCACTTTAAAGCCGTCTTGATATGCCATAGAGACTTTGTAAAGTGGGGTTGGTTCAAACCCTTTAACGCCTGTGATTTTAACCCGGTCTCGTCCGTCCGATTCAAGATGGATGGAAGAGAAGTCTGCGACGACGTCAGGGGTAATATAGGCTTTTGGATTACCCATTTCGTAAAACAGTTGTTCTCGAACCGTATCGATTGAGACAAGGCCGCCTGTATTCGGATGCTTGGTTACGACAAAAGTCCCATCATGATTGACCTCGACGATGGGATAACCCATTTGGTCAAACGATGGCACCAAGTGCCAGTCTGTGAAATTTCCGCCCGTGGATTGGCACCCACACTCGATGATATGACCTGCCACGATGCCGGCCGCCACCTTATCCCAGTCGTGATTATCCCAGCCAAACTCATGAATCATAGCAGCCAGTGTGATTCCGGTGTCGGTGACACGACCAGTTACTATGATGTCAGGATCCCATTTGAGTGCTTCGACCACAGGACCAGCGCCAAAATAGACATTAGCGGCCTCCACTTTTCCGGAAATTGTCGTAAAATCCCGCCCGTCTTCCATGTTCTGGAAATCACAGCCTTTGGCTCGGAGGTCTTCGATGGATGTTAATATGTCGTCGCCGTAGACGATCGCTATTTTAGGATTAAGATTTAATTTTTTTGCAAGCGATGAAATAGCTTCTGCGCATGCCACAGGGTTTACACCACCCGCGTTCGTAATGATCTTAGTTTTGTTTTTAAGAACGTCTGCGAGGACGTCCTCAAGCATAACAAGGAAGTCTCGGGCGTAACCAAGCTTCGAGTCGACACTTCGCTGTTTTTGCATGATGGACATCGTGATTTCAGCTAAGAAGTCCATGGAAATGTAATCGAGTTGACCACCTTTGACTTGACGCGCAAGTGCCGAGGGATCATCACCCCAATAACCGCCAGCATTTCCTATTTTAATGGTTTTTTTTCGCATAATTGTATGACTCGCTAAATTTACATCCTAAAAATTCCAAACTTAGTCTGGTCCCAAGTGTGGTGAAGTGTTGATGCTAATGACATTGCCAAAATTTTGCGGGATTCGCGCGGATCGATAATGCCATCATCCCATAGTCTCGCCGACGAGTAGTAGGCGCTGCCTTCTCTGGCGTATTTTTCTAAAATAGGAGCTTTCATGTCCTGAATCTCCTTGTCACTTAAAGATAGGTTCTTTCTCGCCAATTGCTGCTGTTTTACCGTGACGAGCACGTCGGCAGCTTGTTCCCCACCCATGACGGAGATTCTGGCGTTTGGCCACATCCATAGGTAGCGCGGATCGTAGGCGCGCCCACACATGCCGTAATTGCCTGCACCAAAACTTCCTCCGATCACCATCGTCACTTTTGGCACGTTAGCGTTAGCAACTGCGTGGACCATTTTGGCCCCATCTTTAGCTATGCCGCCGTGTTCGTATTTTTTTCCAACGATGAAGCCTGTGATGTTTTGAAGAAATACTAAAGGCACCTGCTCCTGACCGCAGACTTCGATAAAATGGGCCGCTTTCTGCGCGCTTTCAGAAAACAACACGCCGTTATTTGCGAGGATGCCGCAAGGGATGCCGTTGATATGAGCAAAGCCTGTGACTAAGGTCTGACCAAAATTCTTTTTAAACTCGAAAAGTTCGCTACCATCAACGATTCTGGCGATAACTTCGCGCACATCGAAAAACTTCTTCGAGTCAGTTGGTATAATTCCGAGAAGTTCTTCAGGATCGTAATTGGGCTGTCTCGGTTCGACCAGTTTAATCGGAGCTTTTTCATGTTTACCGAGATGTCTAATAATGTCGCGAATGATGGATAAAGCGTGTTCGTCATTATCGGCGATGTGGTCAGCCACTCCGCTTATGGATGTGTGAACATCAGCGCCGCCGAGTTCTTCGGCAGTTACATCTTCGCCTGTGGCGGCCTTTACAAGTGGTGGGCCCGCAAGAAAAATAGTGCCTTGACCACGAACGATCACACTTTGGTCACTCATGGCGGGGATGTATGCTCCGCCTGCGGTGCAAAATCCGTGAACGGACGATATTTGAGGGATTCCTGCCGCGCTCATCCGAGCTTGATTGAAAAAAATACGTCCAAAGTCATCTTTGTCGGGGAATACCTCATCTTGCATCGGCAGGAATGCGCCGCCTGAATCCACGAGATAAATGCATGGTAGACGGTTCTGCAGGCCGATCTCCTGGGCGCGCAGATGCTTTTTTACGGTGATAGGATAATAAGTGCCGCCCTTTACGGTGTGATCATTGGCAACTATCACTGTGGGTCGACCGCCGACGATACCCACTCCGGTTATCATACCGGCTGAGGGAACGTCGTCCTCGTAAAGGCCTTGACCGGCGAGTGCACTCAGCTCCAAAAACTCGGTGCCTGTATCAATTAGTTTTTTAACGCGTTCGCGCGCTGACATTTTTGTTTGATTCGACGCTGATGACGGACGAGAACTTGTGACTTCAAGTTTTTCTTTAAGTTCCTGAACTGTCCTGAGAAGAGCATCTCTATTGGCGCTGAATTCGGCGCTTTTTGTGTCGATATGGCTTTGTATTTTCATTAAGAAGCGATCCTATCTGGCTTCAGTTGACGACGCAGTCGCTTACGTCGCCCCAAGTTTTGACATCAAGCTCTTCATTGTCGAGAATTTGCTGTAATACTCCATTTAATACTTTAACGTCACCTACAGCACGGTGGCGTGCTTCAAATTTAAGTTTGAAGTGGTCTGCCAAGGTGTCGAGGTTGTATTTGGGGAGACCTGGAAGTACTTTTCTTGTGAGCTTTACCGTGCAAAAAGCAGGGCAATTTAGTTCGTAGCCGAGTCGACCGGCGGCAGCCTTTAGCATGCCCATATCGAATTCGGCATTGTGCGCGACGATAATAGATCCTTCCACGAACTTTAGGAATTTGGGTAACACCTCAGCAATGTCGGGTTGGCCCTCTAACATATCCTGAGAGATACCGGTTAGGTTGACGATGTTTTGAGTCAGCTCAATGTCAGTATGGACGAAGCTCCAAAATTCATCGATCACTTGGCCGCCTTTTATTTTGAGGGCGCCGAACTCGATAATTCTGTCAAGGTCAGTGTCCAGGCCGGTTGTTTCAGTATCAAAGACAACCAAGGGGGCATCTGCTAGTTGTGCCGAAGGCGGCACCATCCAATGAACCAGTCGACGTAGAGTAAAATGGTTATCATCGGAGGCAGCATTTTGGTTTGTGACGCCATTTGGAAATAGGGCATCGTGAAATACCGAGTGACGCAGGAGCATCAGATGGCCCTCCGGCGCAGCCGTCTTTGCAATAGGTTGGTGCAGTTTAAAGCCACGATCGCGACGATGAAAAGAATAATCGCTTGAGCTGTGAGTGGTAGATGTCCGAGTAGTGGTATCCAGAACGATAGAAACATAACAGGAAGCCATAGTATAGCCTGGGTAAAAATCTGAAGAGCTGGATGAGCGGCTACAACCTGCGCCGCCGCCGGTCCATGCTCATAGTACCAGTCAATGAACGCTGCACCAGGCCTACTGTTCCTAAGCACGACATCTCGGAACCAGCGTAGAGGTCTCAGGTTTTTGTGAAGTGCTGTTCCATATGCGGCGGTTGCTATAAAGCATTTCGGATCACTTAGAGTGGCTTCATCCTCCCCGTTGTGTTCGCTCCAAGTGGTGTTAGCTGACGGAGTCGCGACTTTACAGCTACTTCTTTGCAGGCCTCCGGGGGTAAAAAAGGCGAAAACATCGTAGCTCTTGCCATTTTCAAGCCCATTGATGGTGGTCTCTCCTGAACTAATACTCGCGTTACTTTGGAAAACGCCACTCGCCGAGAGCTGTGTTAGCTTCGTGGGGTTTAAATAGTGACGATCTGGATCTGAGCATTGCACGCAGTTTTCGCTATCGCGAACGTAGACACAAGCGCCCTCGCTCGCATCATTGTCTGTGGCCGAAGTGGAGTCGTAAAGGTAAGCAGGAACACTCGAAATCGTCGAGGACTTTTCAATAGCTACAGCGATGACCTGGGACGGAGTTTGGGCTGATCCATCCGACCAAGTTGCAGTCGCTGGTGTTGTCCATTTTATAACGATCGCTCGGTGTGTTCCTTTTGCTGTCACATTTTCCGGAGCCGTTTTGACGATCGCCGTGTTGATTGAAATGGTCTTACTTTCAACTTTTGCTTCGGGAGTAGGTTTTTTTTCTTCGTAGTAATAGACTTGAAGAACCGTCGAACTTTTATTGTTTGGTAGCAGCGTGTTTTTCAGACCGCCAACCGTGTTTGCCGAGATTCGAACGTTGTATGTAAAGTCAGTTAGATTATTGGAGTTTGGGGTTTGAATAATCTGTGAATTGAGCCGAACCGTAAATGGCACCTTTGCGAGCATGGGGTCAGTTTCAAAAGGGACGTATTCGGAGGTAGAGTTACTAAGGTCTGTGAGCCATACTCTAATGCGGTCTTTGAAGAGGTCCTCGCCAGCAGCGGGGGTTGTTTTGCTGATGTCAGTAACCTTAATTTCCAGGTCAAAGTAATCTTGGCTCAAATCGCGTGGGAGATGCCCGGCGACGGTCATCGTTTTGGAGAAGCCTTGATGAGCGAACGATAGAGATGCTAGAGCTATGATGATGGCTATGCCACGTGTCATTTCGTTAACCCCTCTTTGAATTGCGTAAGCCAAAGCGGGGGTAGTCTAGTACCTGAACTTATGCCTTGTCGAGGTCAATTACCAGCCCATCCCATGCCGTTATGAGGCATGGCCCCAGGGGCTGATCCGTTTTCTCCCATTCCGCCTTAAATGCAGGCAGTTGGGACTTTAGATGATCGGCAGCTGACCTTGCCATCCGCCGAAGTTTACTTGGAGTCGCCCAGGGGTCGTGGTGCGTAAATACCAGATTTTTAATCTGTTCTCTTAGAGCGAGATCGACGCCAATATGAGGGCTACAGTGCCCCCAGTCAAAGCGATTGGCGAGCTCCGTAATTTCGTACTGTGCATCGAAAACAAGAAGATCCAATTTTTCATAAAAGGCGAGATCTTTGCCTAGGTCTCGCCTTGAAATTCGCTTGAATTCGCTGTCAACCGCAATCACGCATGATTTGTTTCCGCCATCGAATCTGAAACCAAAGGAGCCGCCCGGGTGATCAAGTACGAACGCTGTGATCGACGTCTCGCCGATTTTTACCGGCTCATAAAGCTTCATTTGAACAAATTCAATTCTTCCGCCTAATTGGTCCCAAGTTAGTGGGAAATTGATCCCGTTGAAATTTATTTTGACGTGTTCCGGCGCGTTGCGATGCACGTGGTAGATTTTAATCGAGTAGCCGGCCAGATGGACGGGGACGAAGAACGGGAGACCCATAATATGGTCCCAGTGCATATGAGTTAGGAAAATATGGAACTCTTTTGCACCTTTTGCCATGTACTCAGTGCCCGCCTCACGAAGCCCAGAGCCCATGTCCACAAAAAAGCTCTGTTCGCCGACTCGAACTTCCGTGCATGTCGTATTGCCACCGTAACTTAAGGGGCTACCCAATTGACCACTCTGAACCGCTAACTTTAATTCGGGTAAAGACTTGATCCCTGCCTTTTCAGCATCTTGGAGTAGATCACTAATAATCGCATGCAGGTCGGAATTATTTAAAGCCTGTGGCAGGGAACC
>JBEIGW010000066.1:0-11506 GCA_040381655.1 Deltaproteobacteria bacterium | reverse complement strand
TGACCATCCAGACAAATATTATGGAGAGCCTTTTTTAGATCTTCAGAGCAAAATCTCTCACACAGGCACACAATTTCAAGCGTTTAATTGGGTGGATCACCATTGGCGTACCACGCCAAGCGCATGCTGGTCTTTCATACTTGAGGCTCGCGTTTTCCGTACTGACCGGGACGTACTCAGTGCTGGAATACCGGATTTTTTTATGTTTCAAATGCTGCGCGAGGAACGCAGACGTACTATTCTTAGCCCAATTCCAGGATTATCTACACACTGCCTGCTGGGGTTCAACGCGCCTTCCGTTAACTGGAGAAGTTTAGCAGTTTGAGTTTCAGCCCTGGTGCCTAGATGCCATTTATACCTTGTCTCAAGTCTTGGGAAGTCTACGGAGCTGGATTCGCTCCAAGAGGCGATGCGGGCCGTAATCACCGGCAAATTTAAAATGGATAAAGATGCTGTTCACCGGCAGGTAACAACGCTGTTTTCTTAGGGCCGTGTCGTGAATCAATTGGCACAAGCATTCAAAGGCTCATACCCCGCACAAATCATCGGAACTGTTAAAGTCCGATTTGACGGCGGCGCTGATGGCCACGACCAAAATGCTCAACTAGCCAAGTTCAGTGCGATGAAACACTAACCGGGAAGTTGTACATTTTGAAACAAAGCGCGCTTGCTTAGGTTCATTGCGACCACGACCCGACGCCCTGTCGTCGCGGGTACCTCGTGATTCAATATGCCTGGGAACATCACCATCATCCCTGGCAGCGGTTTAATGTTGAGTTTTCCAGCGATAACTATTGGCGAGCAATCGGGGGCGGCTTCAAGGTAAATAGAACAAGCAAACTCAGCCGGGAAGTGGTTGTGCAGGCGGGTATGGCTGGAGCGGTCGTAAATGACGCCCCAACAGTCGGTCACGACAAGGTCCATATTCAGTACTGCGAGATCTGCCGACAGGGCCCGACTACATTCCCTTCCTACTTGCGTCACTTCTTCAACCAAAGGCATTAGCTTGGGGTTGATCAGGTGACTAGTCCAAGGGCTCATGTACGTCGCATTAACATTTGACTCAGGCGAATTAGGGTGGGTCAGCCGCAACTCCTCGATAGCCTGCCTAGCACCATCAAGCTTATGCTGAACTGGGCTAAGGTCGGTGATAAAAACCGGGAGTTCAGTTGATACGTTTACTTGCCGTAGCTGCATCGTTAAATCGATACTAAAAATACCAAAAAGATTGTAGCACTAAGTTAATTACCGATTATCACGCATCTTTTAAAAACCCAAAAAAAGGCGTCGAAATCAACAGTTAGGTAGAACTATTTGTCACTTAAAAGATAACCATCAACACTCGATACTCCGGCAGATGCCGTGGGATGAGTCAATCATAGAAAAGCTAGATTTTTACCTCAAAAGAGATAGATCTAAATTTTATTCTATGAATTTGATACGCCACCTTGCTATGAAAGTAAAATGGAGCGATCTAGTCCAACGCTGAGGCGTAGACTTCCCCAAATTTGAAACAAGGAATAATAAGTGAAGACCTTCTTAAAATAATAGCAATCATTGATCAGGGCCTTGATTTGCAAAAACCGGCCTTGTTGTATGAAGCCAGCGACTGCTATGTCTCACCATACCGGGCAAAAGGATTCAACCTACCTCCTCTGGAGGCTGCGGCTTGTGAACTGCCAATCATTGTAACTCAGGGTAGACCGACTGATTAATATGCACGCCCAGAGTTTGCCATCCAGATTGAATCTCGATTGCACCAAACCAATACCGAAAACTATTTGGACCCGAGACTCTACTCGATCGAAGATGCTATGGAGAGTTCTTTCAAACGACAACTCAGTATCAACTTTGACCGAACCAGAGCGGTGATTGACAAGAGGTTTACTTGGAGGCAAGCGGTAAAACAATTGGTCGGTGTATTCGGCCTAACAATCGGAAAGAAGGTACAAGATGAAATCTCTTGATTTGGGATGCGGCGTAAACCCCAAAAATCCATTCAGCGCAGAAGAGGTATTTGGTATCGATGTTAGGACTGATCTAGAAAATAACATCTTTAGTGCTGACCTCGTCGTTGAGAGTATTCCATTCTCAGACAGTTTCTTTGATTATGTGACTGCCTTTGATTTTTTCGAACACATTCCTCGGCTGGTATACGCTCCGGAGCGACGATATCCATTTATCGAACTGATGAATGAAATTTATAGAGTGCTGAAGCCTGGGGGTATTTGTTACTCGGAAACCCCGGCATTCCCACATAATGCGGCGTTCTGGGATCCGACCCATGTGAATATAATTACCGAACAGACTTTTCCACTTTATTTCGATGCAGTTAACACGTGGGCAAAGGGCTACGGATTCAGAGGAAAATTCAATGTAACTGATCAGCACTGGAAAGGGCCACATTTAATTGCCACCATGAAGAAGGTGTAGCCCAATCAACTGCTACATACCCTACTAGGTATCACAAACAACGGGATCTGTAGCAGGAATTACGCACAGCTTATTCAATTTGCAGGGCTTTACCAAAATGGATCGACATTTGCGCTCGCCAAGGATGGTCAGTGCTCTGGTGCGGGCTAATGATTGTTGTACGCGCTTGAATTGACGGCTAAAGTTCTATTGATTCATCCATGACGCCAAGTTCTGAAGTTACGCTACCCCAAATGATTCTTCCGCGCGCAATAAAAGTATGTATAGACGAAGCTTTACGAAAATAATTCAGTAGCATTTTTTATACTCATGGATACCGAAATTTTAAAAATAATTGTTGAAAATCATCAAGCTAGGCGCGCTTGGATAGACAGCATAATTGATGAGCGGTTGAGTTCGAATTTTGAGCTGAATGAACGGCCCTCAGAGTTGACGTTAGTGCTGATACTTCTCGAGGCGTTCGCTCCAGATCTTGTGGATGAATCAATAAAAAAAATAGAGAAAAAATATCTTGACGGTACCGGTGAGGTCCGGAACATTCTTGAAACACTAATCGTTTTTTCAGAAAGAAGCAGTATCGAGGACCTTTCTACCCTGGCGCTACCTTGGATAGCAAGCAATAACTGGCATAAGCTGTCTTGCATATTTGGTGGGTCAAAAGAAATACGAGGGGCGGCTATTTCATTCGCATTACCAGCGATAAGTTTGCTGGCAAACAAGGTAACAGAACTCAAAAGGATTTATCCGCTTTTCGCGTTGGCATATTGCCAAGGAAAGCACATATTCGAGGCTGCGTTAGGATGCTGCCCAGCAGAAATAAACAAAGAATTAAAACTGGTGACAGATGATGTGATTCATGGCTTGAAGTCGTCAATAGATCTTCAAAGCGAAAAAAAATTTGAGCCTAAATCATTTGCCAAAGACGAATATCCTGCAGTACTAAAGAACCGAAAATTAAAAATTGCTCTGTGCGTATCTGGTCAGTTGCGTGGTTTTCGTACCGCAGCGGAATCCCTCCGTAATCTTGGTTTAGAAAGACATGAAGTTAAGACTTTTGTACATACTTGGCGAAGAGTTGGCGGTCGCTTTCCACACTCCGATCAAGCTGATCGAATATTCCCAAAGAAGTTTGCAAAAGCGTACAAGTTATGCGTGACTGGGAGAGATGAGCAAGAAATGATCCGCAGATATCCAACTCTAGCTTCGAGAGTGTTGAACGGATCAGAGGTAAAGGAAGAAGAGGTATCCGAGATTTACAAGGCGCGTAAAGTAGTATTGGAGGACGATGCCGAGCCGCCATTTAACAACTTATCGCCGCTAATTAAAATGCATTGGAAGATGGAGCAGTGTTTTATGCTTGCCAATTCATTTGGTTTGGACTACGATTTAGTTATACGGATAAGACCGGATCTGAAGATACCTTTTAAATTAGACTGCGACTGGATTGAAATCAGGGATAAGTCTTCAGAACTAGACACAATATACGCAGATTTTGGAACGTATATCTCTCCGAGAGTAAGCCAGATGAGCTTTGGCGAAGTAATGCCGTTGATGGTTGGAGACCTGTTTGCGGTCGGAACGCCTGATCTAATGTCAATTTACATGAGATCTCTATCATTGACTTTGGCGGTGTTGAGCGAGCCAATCACAGGTTTTCCAAAGCGCTTTATGCCCCACACCACAATATCCCGGTTGCTAATGTACCATGGTGTCTACGCTGAAACGTTTCCCGAATTGCAATTAACTGGGAAAGACCTGGTGGAAAACTCACTCCTTTCTCCGAGTGACTTGCTTGATGCCATTTCCAGTGATGTGGCAAACAGGTCTGCGGATCCTGTTGATAACGAGCTATACAATGCGGCATTGGAAGATCTTCGAGATGCCATGTCCATAAATCCCACCTGAACAACAACAATGTTACAAAAACGCCCAATAAATTTGGTGCCAAGTAATTTTGGGCAGTCTTGTCCGGTATGTTGTGCTGAAGAACAAGATCTGTTGGTGTTGGGCGCACTTACGAACCTAAGTATTCCACGTCGTCTAAGGATGATTGGCTCGGGTGGGGCGTCTCTCGAATCAACAATGATGAAATGCCAGAAGTGTGAAGTATGCTACTTGTGGCCCATGCCCTCGGAAGAAATTCTTATCGAGCACTACCAGAAGGCGTCCGTATTGCATGGAACTTCAACTGAAGACCAGTATCAACAACGGGTCTTCAATCCCGCGAATAGGGAAACAGTAGAGACCTTACTTTCCGGCCTTGCGGCGTCACACCAAATCAATAGGGAGGAGTTGGCATCGGGCTGGATCGTTGATATTGGTTGTAACGCAGCGGACTTTCTTTTCGGATTTAGGTGTTGTGGATTTGAGTCGTTGCTTGCTGTCGAGCCTGATGAAAAAGTCCAGGCGTGGAACAGGCAGTACGTCGGTTGTAGCACCCACGTGGGAATGCTAAACACAATAGATGATTACTACGATGGGCGATGTACCTTAGTGGCGTTAAGGGATTCGCTGGAACACCATTTAAACCCTTTCCATTCCATTCGGAAGTGTTTTGATCTTTTGGCACCTGGTGGAATACTTTTCTTGCAGGTTCCAAATATAAAATGCCGAATTGCGACGCACAACTTAGAAGCTTTCGAATGGTTTGAGCCTGATCATCTATTTTATTTCGATCCTTGCTCCATAGAACATTTACTGCGCCAGTGCGGCTTCTCGGCAATAGAAACAGAAACTCTCAGTACTACTTACGACGAGCAGGACCACAACCTAGTCAGCTGGGGTGAGCCATATAGTGAGGATGCTCGCGGCTCAATTGAGGCTGAAAAAACGGGGCGAGTGTTGCGCTGTTTTGCGATTAAGAACAAAGCTGACGATTGAGGCGATAAACTCGTCAGCGACGAAATCACAGTAAAAGCACGGTAATAATGAATCGATATAAATGACCTGATTCCGTCAAAATGTAAGTAGCGACGATGTTTCTCGTTTCTCAATCGGTTCAAAAAACAAAAAAGTTTCGAATCATGCAGTCCTGAGAAATGCGCGTTTATAAATTTGCTCAGACAAATTAACCCCATGTTCAAAGCTGTAGTCCACCTTCAAATCTACCAACCGGCATACACATGTACAAAGTCTTCATTCTCGACGTGGACGGAGTAATGACAAACGGCCAGTTTGTTTACACCAAAGAAGGAAAATCAGCAAAGATTTTTGGGCCAGACGACCACGATGCGTTGAATATGCTTCGGCCTAATATTGAAATCAGATTTGTTACAGGCGACAAGCTAGGGTTCGAAATTAGTAAGCAACGTATTGTAAATGATATGAAATACCCACTTGACTTGGTGAGTACTGACAAAAGGATTGATTGGATCGCGAGCAGGTATACGCCAAAAACCGTCATTTATATGGGTGATGGAATATTTGACCAATACGTGATGAAAACAGTCGGTTACGGAATAGCGCCCGCAAACGCCGATGCGAACGCAAAAAAGTTTGCTCAATTTGTTACCACGCGTAACGGAGGTGATCGCGCGGTGGCCGAGGCATGTATGCACCTGCTCGACTATAAACTCCTCGCGTCGCCGAAACTTTAGCAAAACACATTTTCAGACAAAAAGACTACGGAGTGAGCCTAATGATTGATCAAAAAATCCAAGCATTAATCAAGGCGAGAAAGTGCACGATGCTGGGCGTCGGGCCGATGAGTAAGAACTGCATCGATGCAGCCATTGGCGCAGCAAACGACAATCAAAGCACTTTGATGTTAATTGCAAGCCGCCGGCAAATCGACGCCGAGTCACTAGGCGGCGGGTACGTCAACAACTGGTGTACCCAGCAGTTTGCAGACTACGTTTCAGCGAGGGACAAGCGAGGGCACGTCCTTATTTGTCGCGATCACGGCGGCCCTTGGCAAAATTCGTCCGAGTTTGATCACGGCCTAAGTGCTAGACAGGCAATCCGCTCAGCTAAAGAATCTTTCAAGCAAGATATTCACTCGGGATTCGATATTATTCACATCGATACAAGCGTAGATCCACATGGATCGCCTGACCCTCAGGTTGCGTTAGACCGTCTTTTTGAGCTCTATGAATATTGCTGGAATGAGGCGCGTAGAGCCGGGCGTGAAATTGCATTCGAGATAGGTACAGAAGAACAATCGGGTTCAACCAATACCCCAGAAGAACTAGATGATTTGCTTTTTAAAGTAACCGAATTTTGCGAAAAGCAGAAAGTACCTAAGCCATTGTTTGTAGTAATTCAGACGGGCACGAAAGTTCTCGAAACACAAAATGTAGGGTCATTTGACTCTCCAATTCGTATACCTGGGGACATTCCATCTGAAATCCAAATTCCAAAAATGATTGAGATTTGTAATCGCCACGGAATTCTCATGAAGGAGCACAACGGAGATTATCTTTCTGACCATGCACTTCAATGGCATCCGCGTTTAGGGATACACGCGGCAAATGTCGCGCCGGAATTTGGTGTGACTGAGACGCGAGCGCTAATTGATATACTCAGAAAAAACCAGTTGACTCGATTTGCTGATGAGTTCTTACAGATTGCCTTTGAGTCTGGAAAATGGAGAAAATGGATGCTGCCAAACTCAAGAGCAACTGACATAGAAAAATCTATCATTGCTGGGCATTATGTCTTTTCGAAAGAGTCAGTAAAAGATATAAAGATGCGAGCATCTGAAGTCCTTGCGAAAAAAGGTATCAATCTAGAAATTTATTTGCAGCAGGCGGTAACCAAAGCCATTAATCGATATATGGTCGCCTTCCGACTAATGGTGGCAACATGAAGCAAATTGCAACCATAATTCTCAATAGAAATTTACCGGCCACAACGGATGCTCTATGCGAGCATATTTTGAAATTTGATGGCGACTGCACTGACGTGTTTGTCGTAGAGGCGGGGTCGGATCCGGGCCGTCTCTCGAAATACGTCTCGTGGTACGCCGACTGGCCTGATGCTCGAGAAAATGGCTTGCGGTACTTCCGCGGTATGAACTATGGTCTCAGTAAGCTTTATGAGTCAAAAAATTTCGATAAATATTCAGCTTTTTTTCTGCTGACCAACGATGCGGAATTTGCGGCGGGACCCATTGTTTCGCCGTTACTTGAGGTTTTGAGCCAGCACCCTAGGGTTGGTCTACTTTCGCCGTGTTCAAGTCAATGGGGAGAGCAGCTACTATTGCAAAAAGAAAAAACTAAGTACTTTTGGTACATACACAACATAGCATACCTGTTGCGACGAGAATTCATCGAATCAATTATGAATGAGTCTGCTGATCCAATCTTAGATTTTTTGTTTGATGGGAATAATTTCAGAGGATATGGGGCTGAGCAGGAAATTATTGCAAAAGCTTATGCTAATGATTTCGCCGCGGCAATTACAGATACTGTACGCGTCCAAGAAAACGAGAGGCATCTGATTGAGCATGCTGAACTAATTAGGACTGATCCGTACGAAAAAAATTTGGAGCTGTATGTTGAAGAAGGGATTCGGTGGATGCGGAAAAAGTATGGATTCAACAGCCGTTGGACCATGCAGCAGTACGTGAAGTCCTTTTACGATAATTTCTTTTACTTTTACCCTGAGTATATTCAATACAAGATATAGGTGCTGCATGATTACTATCGAAAAACCGTGGGGAAAAGAGGAGTTGATTGAAGTAAATGATCGTTATGTCCTCAAACGATTAACCATGCTCGCGGGCCATCGATGTAGTCTTCAGTATCATTTGCAAAAAATAGAAACAATTATTGTTATCTCAGGGAAATTGAGAATCCAAACTGGCGAAAATCCGAGTCATCTGATTAGCAAAGATTACGGACCCGGTGACTCGATAACAATCGCCCCACGACAAATTCACCGGATGGAGGGAATTGACGACTGTGTATATCTTGAAGCTTCGACGCCGGAGCTAGATGACGTCATCCGATTAAAAGACGATTACAACAGGGCGGAAGCATCTTGACGTACCCCGTTTGCATTTTGGCCGCAGGTCTGGGTTCACGATTGGAGGGCCTTACTCGAAAGCTCAACAAAGCTATGGTGGAAGTTGCCGGGCGGCCGGCAATATGTAGAATCATAGAGAGATTTCCATGCGAAACCCGGTTTGTCGTTGCCATCGGCCACAAAGGTGCGCTATTGCAAGAGTTTTTGAGAATTGCTTACCCTTCCATCGACTTCGAGTTCGTGGAAGTATTTCCGTACGAAGGGCCCGATTCTGGACTTGGATTGAGCCTTCTGCACTGCGAAGACTTGCTCCAAGAACCATTCATCTTTACCGCATGCGATACGTTAGTAGATAAAGACCCGCCGGCGCCTACCAAGAATTGGATGGGATTTTCTCAAAGAGGGGATTTGAGTTCCTACCGGACGCTTCGGCTTGAGGGTGGCTTTGTGGCCGAGATACATTCCAAAATGGAATCCCCTCCAAAAGAAAACGTCGCCTACATAGGTTTGGCCGGAATAAATCAGTACGCTCAGTTTTGGCGGCAGATGAACGAATTGCGGGAAATATCAATTCGTGAGGGTGAGGTTACTGGGTTGGAGGCGCTTCTCCATTTAGGAATTCATGCGATTCCTTTTAGTTGGCATGATACAGGCACGCTTGCGTCACTATTCGATGCACGGCAGGAGTTCAAAAACCTGGAAGAAGCTAACATTTTGGAGAAAGAGAACGAGGCAATATGGTTTTTAAATGATGAAGTAATCAAATATTGCGACGACAAAAGCTTCATAGAAAGTAGAGTCGCGAGGGCAGAACACTTAGTAGGATACGTGCCACGAATATCCAGAAGTAGTGATCATTTTTATGTTTATAAGAAAGTAGAGGGATCAATATTTTCTTCCGTGGTCACCCCGATAAAATTTGACGCGCTACTGTCTCACGCTGAAAGTTTTTGGGAGAGTGTCCAACTTGATCCAATTACATCAAAGGAATTTAACCTAGCTTGCTTTGGCTTTTACAAGACGAAGACAGATAAGCGCGTAGAAGCTTTTTTTACCCGGTATGGCTTGTCAGATACAGCTCAAGAAATCAACGGTGATCATGTCCCCACACTACTATCCATCCTTCAATCAGTAGATTGGGAGGATGTTTCGCAGGGAATTCCAAGCAGATTCCATGGCGATTTCCATTTCGAGAATATTCTCTTCAACGACGACAAAAAAAATTTTGTTTATCTAGATTGGCGTCAAGACTTCGCAGGAAATCTAACCGTTGGGGATAGATATTATGATTTGGCAAAGTTGATGCACGGCTTGTTGATAAATCATAAAATCATTAGTGATAACACCTATTTGGTGAGTTGGCAGGATGACAGAATAGGGTACGATTTCTTAAGACCAAATAAACTGGTGGAATGTGAAAGAGCCTTCGTAAAGTGGCTCGTAAATAACAACTATAGCGTACAAAAGGTTTACATTATTTGTGCGCTAATATTCTTGAATATTGCAACCTTACACCACGATCCATATGCAAAGCTACTTTTCGCATTGGGAAAAAAAATGCTGTATGAACGAATATCCAATGAATCCGATGCGCCAAGGACGAATCATGAGTGATCACTTTAAACAAAGCGCTTTAGACTACTTCAAAAGTTTCTCTGAGAAAAATATCGCGAAGATTTCGGAAATGTTTTCGGAAGACATAAACCTACAAGACTGGGAGATTTTGGCTTCTGGAAAAGCTGATGTCCTTGCAGCAAATCGCGAAATATTCGATTCTGTTACATCGATTAATGTGATGCCGCTGCGGCTTTTCTCCGAGGGAGCAACGGTGGTGGCAGAGCTCGAGATAACAATCGATTCGGAAACAAAGCTCTCGGTCGTGGACGTGCTAGATTTCAACGATAATGGGCTAATAAGCGGTATTAGGGCCTTTCAGGGGAAGCGGTTTGAAATAAGTTAGCCCCAAGTTAGTGGAGATGTGAAGCACTATGGTACAAATTTCAGAATTGGCCAAACGGGCAAATACTTGCAACAACAGGTCTATTCCTTTTCCTGGCGTCGTAGACTTCCCCAAACTTGAGACAAGGTATAAATAGAGACTTCCGGTGATTGAGGAGGTCAAGCGGTGAAGAAATCACGATTTTCGGAGAGCCAGATACTGGCGATCCTGACGGAGGGTGGGTCTGGGATTCCGGTGGCTGAAGTCTGTCGCAAGCACGGTATCAGCGCGCCGATGTAATGACCCACCAGATTCTGCTCACTTTAAGCCGCTAGTGCGAATGCCTCAGCGGGTGTTTTCATCCCCAGTGCCTGATGCGGACGCCGGTAGTTATAAAAGCCGATCCAGTCAGCAATCACGCGGCTAGCGTGCTGTAGCGTCTCGAATCGCTGTCGATGCACGCATTGTTCTTTCAATGTTTTGATGACCCGTTCGATCATCCCGTTTTGCTGAGGGCAATGCGGCGTGATGAATTCTTGCTTTAGGCCATAACTACGGACCAGCGCCGTGAAGCTTCGACTCGTGAAGACCAAACCGTTATCAGACCGCAGGAGAAACGGTGTAGACACGCGCCCCAATGTGCCAAACCGAGTAATCAACGCCTGCTCCAAGGCCATCTCGGCGGTCTTGGCTTTGCCGGAGCGCGACAAGTGCCAACCCAACAGTTCCCGCGTATGGCAGTCGATCACCAAGGCCAATACTGCCCAGCCATCGCGGCCAGCCCAGACCCGACATAAATCGGTCGACCAGCGTTCATTCGGATACCTAGCTACAGACGGCAGGGCTTCAATCCGCGGCCGGAAACCCAGCGGGCGCTTCTTCACTTGCCAGCTTTTTAGCTGGAAGATCCGCTGCACGGTATTCTTGTTGAAGTTCAGCAGGTGCGCGACAGTCCTATAACCAAAGGAGGGGTTCTCCTCGATCATGGCTTTGATGGGTTCGACAAAGCGTGGCTGTACCTTGGGGGCACTGCGTTGTGAACGGTAATAAGCGCTGCGCCGGGGAATGCCGAACCACTGGCATAACTTGGTCATGGAAACGGTCACGCCTTCGTCTGCTGCAGCCTGCCGGGCTAGATCGATCATTTGTCGTCGTCCCCCAGCAGGC
>JBEIGW010000065.1:0-11515 GCA_040381655.1 Deltaproteobacteria bacterium | reverse complement strand
GTTTTAAGAGATTTCTCTCAGCATTACGCATTCCATTCTCTCTTAAAAATTCGCGAACCTGCCTCTGCTGTTCATCTTTGCTGAGCCTTGAAAATTGCGGGTTGTCTTTATACTTTTCGACAATGTCTTTCACCTCTTTGTCGGAAACCCTCACATTTTTGTCCATGTAGATTTTCCGGGCAGCTTCCACGGACGTCTTGGCGTCAGTGGCCTTCTTTTCCCAGTAAGCTCTCAAATAGGCTTCGCTAGCCATTCCGTCAATGAGCTCATATTTCTTTTGCTCAATTTCGTAAAATTCACCCTGTTTTTCCTTCGACACCTGGTCCATCGTGACAACGCGATCAAAAACCTTGAACGCAGGCTCACCCGCCGCAAAACCGGACGTCGAGACCAGTGCCAATAAACAGACGCCTGAACGCAAAAGCAGCTTTTTCATGAACTGAATTTCTCCCTTAAGTTATAGGCTGGCCAACATCAGACCATGTCTTCGCTGCCTAGGCAACCCCAATAAAGCCATCATCATTGAAAAAAACGACGTATTTTTGGACAGTTCCACCGTTTTTTTCAAAGTTTACCAAAAATAACTTCATTTTTTACCAACCAGTCCGAAGCCCCTAGTGATCCCGCACCGTTGCGGATCCTGGAGGTCTCATGCTCTTAAAAGCGCCATACGCCCTTATTGTTTTCCTGTTCCTATCGGCGGTGATGCTGAGCAGTGAGGTGGTTTTAGGAGCTTGTATTAAATTTCCAAGAGACGCAGAAATACCGGTTGTTGAAGTTTGCGAACACGAGGACTTTTACTCATTTCAAATTGGGGACGTCACCCGTCGTTACGACAAAGCAACATTCGCGAGCCTCGCGAAATCCGCTGCATCAGATTGGCTGGCTAATGCTGACGACTCGGTGAGTATCGATTCTTCGTATCCGATTCAAATCTGGATGACGGTTCCGATGGCTAATCCTGAAGCTGCACAACCCCGCATGATCCTACCTACGTCGCGTGGCAACGTTTCCTTTTGGCTTGACTTGGAGGCCGGTGATTGGCGTTTTCAGGATAGAGAGTCCGCCATCTTGGGAAAAAATCAATATCCAGAAACATTTGGTTATCGCCCTGGAGTCGTGCTTGTGCAGGCAAAATCAGGCATCGATCACCATGAACTTGAACAAAGCCTCGTTGAACAAGGAGCAACGAGTGTCCTTGAAACGAGACCTGGCTCGTTCGAGGTTCGATGTAAAACATTCGGCGAAAAATCCCTCGTAAGTAGCGCAATTAAACTAAGCTCGTTGGTGAACTATGCTCAGGTAAACTCTGTCATGGAGTGGATCGCTGATCGCCAAATGGCTTTCGTCATAACAACAAACCCATAAATTTCAGGAGGGGAACTTAGACGTGAACGGAACAAAAACAATGAACAAACCAAAGAATGATGCACCGACTAAACTGGTCTGGATGGATCTTGAAATGACCGGTCTTGACTCCGAACGAGATGTTATTATCGAAATGGCCACTTTGATCACTGATATTAATCTAAACTTGATCGCCGAGGGGCCCGAAATCGCAATCCAAAGGCCTAAAGAATTGTTTGACAAAATGGATTCATGGAACCGAGAACACCACACTAAAAGTGGTCTTTGGGCAAAAGTGATCAGTTCGCAGATTTCGGAATCGGAAGCTGAGCAAAAGACATTGGACTTCCTGAAACAGCATCTCGGTCCTCGAGAAAGCCCACTGTGCGGGAACAGTATTTGGCAGGATCGACGCTTCATCGCCAAATACATGAAAAATTTGGATACATTTCTTCACTATAGATTAATTGACGTTAGCACCATCAAAATGCTGGGCAAAATCTGGTATCCGCAGGACGTAGAGAAAACTCCTGAGAAACAGACAACGCACCGAGCCTTAGACGACATCAAAGAGTCTATAGAAGAGTTGAAAGCCTACAGACAACTTCTTTTTAAAATGTCTTGATGATTGCGCATCGGCTTTATCACGATAATTCAGATCGACCTAACCCAACCAAGAACGCCCACCGACATCACAAACCATAAGATGACGCCAAGCGATAATGCTCTAAAACCAACGCTTCGAAGCATCTCTCTAGTTAACTGAGCACCAATCAGAAAGATCGCGACCTTCAAAACCGATTTGCCTGCCGTATTTATCGAGTCGTAAACAACCGGCATATCTGGCAATAGAGCATGCAAAAAAACTGCGGCGATAAAGAGCAGTATAAATATGGGGACACCGGCTTTGCCCTCACCTCGCTGAGCACCACGCCATTTGAGAACCATCGCCGTGAGAAAAACCATAGGTACGATCCAGAGTGCCCGTGTTAGTTTGGTCGTAACGGCTACCGCCACACTGTCAGGATGAAACTGCGCTGCAGCGCCGACCACAGAACTCGTATCATGAATCGCGATGGCAGCCCACCATCCAAACTGTTCGGGTGTCAGGTTCATTAGCGTACCAAGGGGCGGAAATATAAACAGAGCAACTGCGTTGAGAGAAAACACCGTGGCCATAGCCACCGCTGTTTCCGCAGACGTCGCGCCCACTACGGGAGACATCGCGGCGATAGCGCTGCCTCCACAAATGCCCGTTCCTGCTGCGATCAAAGACCCCGTGGTACTTTTAACGCTTAGTAAATTGGAAACAACATACGCCGTTAGCATGATCCCCACCAAGCTGACAAATGTAACGACAATGGACTGCATGCCAGCCTCTTTAACCGCATTAGGATCCAATGCAAAGCCAAGACCCACGATAGAAATCTGCATACAAATCTTGCCGGCGTTTCTGAGATTCAGTGGCAATTTCCATTGCAGGATGAGGCTTAATATCATGCCTAATGCTAAAGCTACGGCGGAACTACACCACGGCGTTGCAGCAAATAAGACGAATGGCAAAAAAGGCAAGTAACTCATTGGCAGAGTTATAGCATGAGCAGCAAAAAGGGCAACCAGCCAATTGCCGGTTGCCCTTTGAAAATGGTTTGATTCCTTGTTCTTTACAATCTGCTGAACTACCAGCTGTAACCGAAACCGATATTCACTTCAGGCATCGGTCTTGTGGCCATGCGGGTATCAGGCAACTTTTGGTTGATCAGATCTTCATAGTCGTTTTTCGCCATGGGGTCTGAACTGTCAACTGCTAAAGTCCTTCTAAAGTTGTGGGTGATACTAGCACCCACGCTCGTAATCAGACGATCGGCTATAATCCATCGATTTCCGAATGCGAAACTAACACCGTGACGCATATCGGTGATGAGATCGGTCTCATCATTTGGCTGATCAAGAACAGTGGCAGACGACAAACCGTTAGCCGTAGACATGTCTTCTGTGAAGCGATTAGCCCTACTGTTGATTCTCATCCAGCTATAGGCGCCCTTCAGATACCAGCCACGCATGGACTGGCCCTGTTCGAACACACCAAATGACCAACGAAACCGCATCGCATCAAGCTTGTGTCTTTCGCCCGGCCAAAGATCCTCACGACGATACGACGCGCCACTGTCATCGCCCCGAGCAAGAAACGTTCCTGTCCAGAACTCAGGCCCAGTCGTCATGAAGGCTCCCACGTTGAAATCAACAGATGCGCCGTACTTACTTGTGGTGACGCTGTTGACACTCTGCTCGTAAACAGAAGACATCGGAGCAATGGGGTCTGCTTCCAGTACCAAACGCCTAACGACATCACCTGCCTCCAGACGCTGTGTTTGCACCACCGATACCAGTGCTGAAACCGCAAAAACTATTTTAGAAATCTTCAAGGCACACCTCCTGACAAAAAGTCAAACCATGTCATTTACAAACTTCGAACAGTCGATATTTTCACGGCAAGAAAAAATCGAAAGTTATGCCTCGCCTATCGGACGATCTTTTGGTAACTGAATAGGCAAATTCTGCCGACCGTCAGCAGCCTTGGGGGCTCACGAAATAAATTTGGACGTCGGAAGATCGCCTCGAAAAGCGGGATTGACGGCCCATGGATGCCTCGGAGAATCATTCAGAAATTTGGTCAAATATCTGCGATATCTGTGAATCGAAAGATCAATTGTCGGATATTCGCCCATGGCTATTAGCGCTAACTTTGGACCGTTCGACCTGGCCAACGGCAGCCACTTTGAATGCTATGACCCAAACTCTTTACAATCATGTCCCCTGGCACTTTGTAAAACAGGAGCCAGTACCCCGCCGGGCTAAGTCACGGGGGATGGCATCTCTCAGCGGTTATTTGCAGTTGGTTCTGGAGCAACAGACGGTACCCCTGCGCGATGGAATCCTCCATGACGTCCTTAACGCGCTGACTTTCATCATGTTCCCCGAAGCTAAGGCGGCTTTGGCAAGGCGCCATTTCAACGAGTCCCCTTCTGGGATCCAGCGCGGTCAAAACCGCACAAGGACGCAGGATCTTCTAACAATATTGGATGAGGGTGGGGTTTTGAGGCTCGTTGACCCCAAGGGGGAACAGAGAGATCTGATTTTCGGGCACGCCATTTGTGAGCACATTATTGAAGGTAGACGGTTACGCGCGGCGCGGTTGGATCTCTTTCTGGATGATGAAATATTCGGCAGAACGACCCAGCAAGTTACGGCTCTAGCCGACCATTCCCTGGCCAGGTGGCTGAGCATCGACAGCCACTGCCGCTCAGCTAATGAGTTTTCAAGCCTGGAGATCCAATAAGGAGTGGTGACTTCTTGCCGTAATTGGCAGGATTTGCTACTTTTGGGGCCCTCCCGAGTGGGTTGAGGGCTGTATCGATTGGGTTCTAAAACTCGTCAATCAAGAAGGACACATGACCATGCTAATCGGCGTTCCAAAGGAAATTAAAAATCGCGAAAACCGTGTAGGCGTGGTGCCAGGTGGAGTTGCGCAGTTAATAGCTGCGGGACATAAAGTCATTATTCAAAAAGGCGCCGGGCTTGGCGCTGGAATACCTGACGAAAAATTCTTGGCGGCCGGAGCAAAGATCGTCGACACCAAGGAAGACGTCTGGGGCCAAGCCGATATGGTCATGAAAGTTAAAGAGCCTATCGAACCCGAATATAAGCTCATGCGTGACGGCCAAATTCTATACACTTATCTTCATCTCGCTGCGGTCCCTGAATTAGCGCGCGAGCTCGTGAACAGGAAGGTTTCAGCGATCGCATATGAAACCATTGAACTTGCCAACAGTTCTCTACCACTTCTAACTCCCATGTCAGAAGTCGCAGGTCGTATGGCCATTCAAGTCGGCGCTCAATGCTTACAGAAACACAACGGTGGAAAGGGACTACTTCTCGGTGGCGTCCCTGGTGTAAAACGTGGTCGTGTCGTCATTATTGGCGGCGGCGTTGTTGGAATAAACTCTGCGAAAATGGCCGTTGGTCTGGGCGCGAGCGTCACCATCATGGACGTTAATGCGGCCCGACTTGCTTATTTGGACGACGTGTTTGGTAATAACGTCACGACTTTGATGTCTAACCCAGAAAATATCACGACCGCCGTGCGTGAGGCTGATCTGGTGGTCGGAGCGGTTCTTATCACAGGAGCCAAAGCGCCCATGCTCGTTAGCCGAAAAGACATAGCCAACATGGAACCCGATTCAGTGGTCGTTGACGTTGCTATCGATCAAGGTGGCTGTATAGAAACCATCAAACCGACAACCCATGACGATCCAGTGTATAAGGCTGAAGGCGTTCTGCACTACGGCGTCACGAACATCCCGGGCGACGTCCCGAAAACCTCGACTTATGCTTTGACAAACGTGACTCTGCGCTATGCAATTGAGTTGGCCAACAAAGGTCTTTCTCGTGCACTTGAACAAAATGAGGCACTTCGCAAAGGTCTGAATACTCATGCAGGCAAAGTCACGCACAAAGCTGTCGCTGAAGCACTGGACATGCCTTTTGCTGCATTTTAGGCCCTCATGCGGGACGTAAACCTCAAACGCGATGTTCTAAACCTAACGGTCATCGTGTCGGCGTTGGGGTATTTCGTAGACATTTACGATCTTGTACTTTTCAGTATCGTTCGAGTAGCTAGTCTTAAAGATCTAGGCGTACCGGAAAGTGAGTTACTCGCTGTCGGTGTTCGCCTTCTCAATATGCAGATGGCCGGCATGCTGATTGGCGGGATCATCTGGGGCATCTTAGGAGACAAGCTGGGGCGTGTATCCGTGCTTTTTGGCTCAATACTCATGTATTCTCTTGCCAATATTGCCAATGGACTCATCAATAACGTCGAAGCATACGCATGGCTAAGACTCATCGCCGGGATCGGGCTGGCGGGAGAGCTTGGTGCCGCCATTACGCTCGTTAGTGAGAGCCTCCCAAAAGAAAGTCGTGGTATTGGCACGTCAGTCGTGGCTGGAATTGGAGTCTCAGGTGCGCTCCTGGCAGCCACCATCGGTAAGCATTTCCCATGGCAATTTGCTTACATTGCTGGTGGCACACTTGGTCTCTTACTTTTGATTCTACGCGTTAAAATGCTGGAAAGTGGGATGTTCAATCAAATGCGCGACGACAGAGACGTCAGCCGTGGCGATATTACGATGCTATTCACAAACTTGGAGCGTTTTGGTCGCTACATGGATTGCATTCTAATTGGGATACCATTGTGGTTTGTCATCGGAATACTAGTGACGTTCAGCCCAGAAATCTGCCGTGCACTCGGCGCAACCGATCCTGTAAGTGCTGGAGATGGTATTTTTTGGGCCTACACAGGCCTCGTGATCGGAGACATCGGCAGCGGCGTGATCAGTCAGTGGCTAAAATCAAGAAAAGCGACTCTTTGGATCTTTCAGTCCGTGAGTGCAGCTCTGATTCTTATTTTTCTTTTCTCGAGGGGCATGTCTGCAAACTACTATTATATGCTTTGCTTTCTGCTGGGATGTTCCGTTGGCTACTGGGCTATCTTCGTCACCGTCGCTGCAGAGCAGTTCGGCACAAACTTACGTGCAACTGTAGCGACGACCGTCCCCAACTTCGTACGTGGGAGCGTTATACTAGTGACCACAGCGTTCACAGTCTTGCAGAATCGTGTTGGCATCGTTCAGGGCGCACTCACCGCCGGAATTGTTTGCGTGATGATTGGCATGCTTGCCCTTCGTCGTTTGAAAGAGAGCTTCGGAAAAGATCTCAACTGGCTGGAGAGTTAACGTTTGGTCTTGCCCGTGTTACACTAGAAAACGGTAAACCGTCATCCTTAATCCGAGATTTTGACATCATGAACCCAGTTTCAACTGTAAGAAAAATAACGCGCAACATTTGCTTGCTGATCGTTTTAAATGGTTTGACATTACCTTTATGTCATTTTGTCTACGCCGCAGATCTCAATCAAGAGATGGCTGGAAGCGGGAATCAAATGATGCTCGCTGCAAAAAAGTCGAAGAAAACTCACCAGAGCAAACCCAAGACTAAAAATAAGAAAAAGTCAGAGCCCTCACCTGATGAACCGTCAAAAAGTGACTCGATCGCAACGTCTGGTAACCTAGCCTCAGCAAAGGCCTACCGTGGTCTCTTGGGGATTTTTATGGGAAAAGGTATGGCCATTACTTTTGGGGCGGGTTTTAGTATGCCCCACTCAAATAAAATCGGACTGGACGGCGGCTTTGATTACGTGAAAGCCGGCAATGCGACATCCAGTATTTCCATGATGAGATTTGGGGGCGGGGGAATGTATATCATAAGCACATCTCCCACATCCAACATAAAGGCTGGTGGACGTTTAGGGCTAGCTCGAATCTCAACAAGCGAACAAATACCATCAGAGTTCGAAGAAGAACCTCCCACGACAGTCAGTAAAAGTCTTATGTCTCTCTACGCTGAGGTTCGAGCATCCTACGAAAAGAAAATAGGTTCTTTTATTGTTGGGGGCGAGGTTCAATTACCCTTATTTTTCACATCTAAAGCCGAAGGCTCTGGCGGACTCGCTATTTACGGCAGCGTAGGTAAATCCCTCTGATGATATTTAGCCGCCTCTTTTGAAGACCGGTTTGTCTGATCGATGAAGCGAACTTCGCCATCAGCTATGTCATAGACTGCGCCCACAATTTTGAATCCGCCGGACGCCTCAAGCTCTCGAAGATGCGCGCTGGACTTACGCAGCTGATCAATGGTGTGTTGAACGTTAAGCTTGATTGCCACGTCCACAATATCATTCAAAGATCCTGCCTGATCTCCATCTTTATCGTTAACCTTCTGAAGACGGAGTGCTTGCTCCGCTGCAGGTTCAATCTCTTTCAATAGGATGTCTAGATTTGGCGTCAGTGAACTTTGCTTTTTCATAACCCCGGTCACAGCACCCTGAATGGCCCCACACTTGGTATGCCCCATCACAACACAGATAGGCGTTCCAAAGCTTAAGGCCGCAAACTCAATACTTGCAATCAAGGACGGCGCTGCAATGTTGCCAGCAACTCGAATCACAAAGAGATCACCAAGTCCTGCGTCAAAAACCGTTTCTGCGGGGACTCGCGAATCAGAACATGTTAACACGATAGCAAAAGGCTTTTGCCCTAACCTTGCAAGCTGCTCCCTTTTTTGACTGCTTGCAATTGATTCTATCGATCTTAGACCGCTAGCAAAGCGCTTGTTGCCTTCCACTAGCCTCTTGAGAGCTTTTTCCGGATTTAAATTTTCAGTAGCCATGGACAGTGCCTCCCTAGAATTTTTGGCTTTTGTATGTTCGCGAGTTTCCAATTTAAAGTAAAATTGATAAATTAAGGCTTATTCATCTATTTTTTCAATATTTGTGACCAGCAGGATTTAACCTTATGAAACAATGGCTTAATTATCACCACCTCTTCTATTTCAGAACCATCGCCCAAGAGGGTAGCGTCGTTAAGGCTGCTAAACGCCTTCGATTAGGGCAGCCGACTCTCAGCACACAACTTAAAATTTTTGAAGATCATATTGGACAAAGGCTATTTGATCGAGAAGCACGAACACTAAAGCTAACCGAAGCGGGTCAGATGGTTCTCGACTACGCTAATGAAATTTTTAAACTTGGCGACGAAATGGTTGAGGCCATCAACGACCGTCTCACATCAAATCGTGTGGATGTTACGATTGGAGCCTTAGATAGCGTTCCCAAATACGTTCTCATGATGATCGCTGCATTTGCTCAGAAAACATCAGGTTGTCGTGTGTCATTTCTGGAGGGGCGTTACGAAGAGTTACTTCGGGAGGCAAAAGCGCACCGGATGGATATTATTGTCGCCAACCATGGACCCACGCCTGCGGAATCGGTTGGTCTTAGGGCTAGGCGGGTGGCAAGGATGCCCTGCGTGATCTGTGGAGATCAAAAGTACGCTCATTTAAAGCGTGGGTTTCCGAACTCGCTTTCGGGCCAACCATTCATTCTACCCACCCCCCACAGTAAGCTTCGCCTCGACATGGACCACTGGCTTAAAACCAAAAAAATTGCACCTGATGTCGTCTTTGAGACTCAGGATACTAGTCTTCAAAAACTCCTCGTCACCCACCATCTTGGAATCGCACCCCTTCCTGAGCCCGCGGCTGCCGAGCTCGTTGCCCAAAAAACCATGGTCATCCTGGGGCCGGTCGACGATGTCTATGAGGAATTATGGCTAACGGCCGGCGAACGTCGCTTCCAAAACCCGGTGGCATCTCAAATTTTCAAATCATTCTCGCTGCATACATGAAAATAGCGTATATTGATTTATGCAATAATTAGAATGGATATTATTGATTTTAAAGTTAGATCGTTTTTCGGACATACTTACGCCTCGTCAATTTGGCCTACTTGGAGATAACCGTGGAGCAATCAGTCGAAAATGCTATGCAAAATCTTGGTCCCTTAATCACGATCGCCGATCACTGGTGGGCCTATCTAGCACTACTCGCGGTCATCGGTTTTATGCTGGTTTTAGACCTTGGCGTCTTTCATAGGAAGCCGCATACGGTCTCATTCAAAGAGGCCACCGATTGGAGCATTATTTGGATTATGATTTCAATGCTTTTCAACCTGGGACTTTACATCTGGGTAAAGCAGCAATTTATCGAATATCCTGAACTGGCCAAGAGATTTGCCGGAGAGTTCCTGGCAGGTTACGTGGTGGAAAAGTCCCTTGCGGTAGACAACATTTTCGTTATCGCGGTTATTTTTAGCTATTTTGCAATACCCGCGCACCTGCAACATCGCGTGCTTTTCTACGGTATTTTAGGCGCAATTTTATTCAGAGCATTGTTTATCGCCCTAGGTAGCTGGCTGATGCAATACCACTGGGTGATGTATCTGTTCGGCGCCTTCCTGATACTAACGGGTATTAAGCTCTTCAAGCAGCCTGACGAGAGTAAGTCGCCAGGCGATAACTTTTTCGTCAAATGGGTCACAAAACGTTTTCCTGCCACCCCGGATTTGCAAGGATCGAAGTTTTTCGTCAAATCTGATTCGGGAAAATGGCTGGTGACGCCGTTGTTTTTGGCGCTGATCGTGGTTGAATTCACAGATATCGTTTTTGCCGTGGACTCCGTCCCCGCAATTTTTGCTATAACCAAAGAGCCGTTTATAGTTTTCTCGTCTAATATGTTTGCCATATTAGGCCTCAGATCGATGTACTTCATGCTGGGTGGTCTGATGCCTATGTTCACCTATTTGAAGTATGGTCTTGGTCTCATTCTCATTTTCGTAGGTCTAAAGATGGCTTGGCTAAATGACGCCTTTGGAGGTAAGTTCCCGATCTCGTGGTCTCTGGGAATTATTGGGACCATTCTTCTTCTCTCAATGGTTGCATCCGTGATGGTCAAGCCAAAACAAAGTAATTAAGTGGGGGTCAAGTACCTGGGATGAACGACTCAAAGAGAGAACATTTTTTAAAATCAATTCCTCGAAATCTGACTAGTTCACTTGTTGTATTTCTTGTTGCTCTCCCTCTCTGTATCGGAATTGCTACTGCCTGCGGACTAACTCCCGACAAGGGATTGGTCGCAGGAGCTATCGGCGGAATCGTTGTGGGATTATTTGGCGGCGCTCCATTGCAAGTTAGTGGACCCGCTAACGGTCTCATACCCGTTATCGCTGAGTTAGCCTCCGAGCATGGGGTAATTATTCTAGGCGCTGCTGTGATGCTTGCCGGCGTCATCCAGGCTCTTGCAGGTATATTTCGGCTGGGTGTTTTCTTTCGAGCGCTCTGTCCTAGTGTAATATATGGGCTTATGGCGGGCTTTGGTCTGGTTATTTTTAGTAGCCAGCTCATGACCGCACTTAATAGCACGCCGAAAGCCACTTTCTTTGCCAATGTTGCCGCGATCCCAGCTGAGTTCTCGAAAATATTTAGCTCGACGACGTCGTTACATGCACTGATTGTTACAACTGTAACACTTGGAGGAATTTTAATTTGGAATTTCTTGGTCGCGAACCTTGACCAACACAAAACATCGAAGAGTCGTTGGATTCTTCTTCTAAAGAAGACCCCCGCATATCTGATAGGAATTATTTTAGGCACAGCCATTCACTTTTCTCTAGGACTCGAGTCAGCCACTGTGGCACTGCCAGAAACACTGAGCC
>JBEIGW010000064.1:0-11566 GCA_040381655.1 Deltaproteobacteria bacterium | reverse complement strand
GGTGCACTGTCAGCTGGAGTTTGTAAAACTTCGGCTGACGACACTGCTTTAACTTTCTTGTTAGTTCGTCGCTCCCATTCGAAGATACAGCCATTACGTCGCCCTGGCAGGATGTACGTGCTACATTTGCGGCCATAACCGTCCTCCGGGGTACCACCACCCAACAAATCACCGTAAACCGGCTGATTTCGCATCTCTTGTGCATGATTGAGCGAGTTAAAACTAACGCCGACCCCAGCAAATAGTCCACCGTTTGAGGCTTGTACGACGGCCAAACCGAATTGATCGGCAGACTTGAGAGCTACCGCGGCGTCAGCTGCGATCGCTTTGGCATAAGTGCCAACACTGAATGATCCGTTTTGCTGCCAACTGTTTGCGAGACTTTGATCAGCAACAAACACAACTGTTTGCAAACGCTCCCATCCGATGCCAGCTCCTAGATCAAATCCACCAGTTTGCAGAAAGGATGGCGCGCTCCAGCCAGATCCAGTTCGGCATGTCATTAAACCCTCGCCGCCACTTCCGCCGAGCAAAAGAGCTCCACGATCGACCTGCATGGCAACAATACATTTTGTTTTAGCCATAAGCTCTGGCGTCACCAGGAGTGCACCATCACGGCCCTTGAGGCGAAGGGCTGCGTTGACAGCGGATGCCGCATCATTGACGGTCTTCTCTATGCGCCATTTTTGATTGGGCTCAAAATCAGGGTTTGCCGACTCGCGCAAGGACGCCTCGTCAGACGTCGTTTTACAAGCCGCGAAAGCCAAAGAAACACCTAATAACGAACTGATCAAGAGACGCATGATCGACCTCCACTTGGCTGTAATATTAAATCGTCTAGTCCCAAATTATACCCTCCCGGCTGCAGCGAACCAAATATTATTCTAAAAGTCACCTTGAGGCTGATCCCAATGCCAGTTAAACTCAAACCATCATCAAACGAATACTCTTAGAGAAATTTGGAGAATTTAAGGCATGTTCAAGATTGCAATGATCGCGATGCTTCAATTAATTTTCATGTTCGCTTGTACATCCTTAACCCAAAAAGAGACTCAAAAAAGTTCGCCAGCACAAGAAGCTCAGCCGGCCGTTGCTAGTAAACAAACCCAAACGACCCAGAACACCCAGACTGGTCTTCAGTGCGTCCGCTCCATCAACGAGTTTGGCAAATCCACCCAGTGCCAATGCCCAAACTCCCAGGTCTATAACCCCATAACGGGCAATTGCGACAAGGGCGGGCGCATGTGCACAATGTCACTTACTGACATGTTCAATGAAAAAACCGGGCAGTGTCATACGGCACGAAATGGTTGCGAGGCCAGTGACCTCAAGTCGATAGGCTGGCGCACTAGAACGGAAAAGGATCAGTGTCAGTAGCAACAAAACCCTAAATAAGGCCGCTTAAACAGCGCGTCTGGATAGATCTAACTCACTGAAATCACAATTCTAAAATTCACCTCTTAGGGGCTTGCGCCCATCAAATTCGCTTGAAATTAATACCAATCTCCATTAAATAGGGGCCGGATTCTATTAGAAGATGGCTTGAAACCAATTTTCTAAACAGGATATCCGTTGAAGAGACAACCGCAGTCTGGGGCTCTAGACACTCATGTCTGACATTCAGCCACGTTTTACAAACAACACCCGATCAGATGACGACGTATCGTTTGATGTCATCGTCATAGGCGGTGGACACGCCGGCTGTGAGGCCGCACTAAGTGCCGCACGCATGGGTGCCAAAACATTACTGGTTACACAAAACGTCGAGCGCATTGGTGCCATGAGCTGCAACCCCGCCATTGGAGGTACAGCCAAGGGCCACCTTGTCAAAGAAATTGATGCCCTCGGCGGTGAGATGGGTAAAGCCATTGATGAAACAGGCATTCAATACCGGGTTCTTAATCGAAAAAAAGGTCCGGCTATCTGGTCATCTCGCGCTCAGGCAGATATGGATCTATACCGCCGCTACATGAAACACAAACTTGAAAACACCTCAGACCTTGCCATCAAGCAAGACTGCGTGGAAGGGCTAATTGTTGAAAATGACGGTGAGCTATCAAGAGTGCTCGGCGTTGAGACCAAACTATTTGGAAAGTTTTACGGCCGATCAGTCGTTATTACTGCAGGAACTTTTTTGAATGGTCTAATTCATATTGGCGACCAACGAATCAGCGCAGGTCGTGCCGGCGATGCGCCTAGCATCGGTCTTGCAGAGTTTATAAAGTCGACTGGACTTCGAGTGGGCCGCCTCAAGACAGGCACCACGCCAAGACTTGATGCCAGGACCATCAACTGGGACATACTTGATAGGCAAGATTCCGATGCCGACATCATCCCATTTAGCTTTAGCAATGATCGCATTAAACAAAAACTCATGCCCTGCTACATAACTCATACAAATCCGTCGACCCATCAGGTTATTCGTGACTACATGCACATGTCGCCTCTCTACAGCGGCGTCATCCAAGGCATTGGACCTCGCTACTGTCCAAGCATTGAGGATAAAGTAGTCAAATTCGCCGACCGCGATAGTCATCAAATATTTCTAGAGCCACAAGGCTATGACACCGTGGAAGTTTACCCCAACGGACTATCAACATCACTGCCTTTGGAAGCCCAGATCAAATTTGTCAGAACGGTGCGTGGACTTGAAAAAGCCGAGATCATCCGCCCGGGTTACGCGATCGAGTATGACTTTGTTGATCCGACGGAGCTTAATGCGTCGTTAGAAGTCAAAAAATGTCCTAGTTTATTTCTAGCAGGCCAAATCAACGGTACCACCGGCTACGAAGAGGCAGCAGCGCAAGGCCTCATAGCTGGCATTAACGCAGCGCGCAAAGTCGCTGGTAAAGACCCTTTCGTTCTTGGACGCAGCGAGGCTTATATTGGCGTTTTGATCGACGATCTCATCACCAAAGGCACACAAGAACCCTACCGCATGTTTACGTCCCGAGCCGAACACAGACTTTACTTGAGAGAAGATAACGCTGACTCACGTTTGACAGACATAGGACGAACACTCGGGCTCGTGTCAGATGATGACTACAAGCTTTTCTCGGATCGCCAGAAACTGATCCGCGAGATAACCCAATTTGTCAAAACCAAGACGTTTGGTGAGGCTGAAATGCCACAATCACTTTACGTCGGAAATGATAACTCGGGCACTAAACTTGACACCCTCTTAAGACGCCCAGACTTTGATGTGGACACTCTCATCGAGCTCGTCCCAAGACTGCAAGAGTATCCTCGGCATATCGTAAGGCGTGTGGCCATCGAGATAAAATATGAAGGCTATATCGCCCGAGAACAGAGGGCCATCAAAGACTCCCAGTATCTTGATAAAGTTCTTATTCCACCCGATATGAACTTCAAATCAATCCCTGGCTTATCGTTTGAAGTCGGGGAAAAACTCACGCGTTTTCGCCCCATGACACTAGGGCAAGCCAGTCGCATCAGCGGGATTACACCGGCTGCTTTGCAAGTATTACAAGTACATTTGCGCTCAGATCGCCAATAAGCCAGCGCTGCAGACTGCAGTTATAATGGTGCGTGAAGTTTCTTTGCTAATTTAGGATGATTGCTCTAAAGTCAGGGACATGGCTGGACCAGGAATAAAAATTATCGCCTCGAATCGCCGCGCTTATCACGATTTTACTATTGGCGAATCGTGGGAGGCTGGTATCGCTTTAACCGGCACTGAGGTTAAGAGCCTACGGGACGGCAAGTGTAATTTGACTGATGGCTGGGTGGACATCGATGCATTTGTTGCCACGCTGCGAGACGTGCATATCAGTCACTATACACACGGCAACATCATGAATCACGACGAGAAAAGACCGCGTCAACTTTTGCTGAACAAAAAAGAAATCGGAAAAATCCAAAGGGCCATTGAGGCTGAAGGAATGACGTGCGTTGCAACCAAAATATACCTCAGAGGCCAGCGTGTAAAAGTTGAGATCGCCCTTGCCAAGGGTAAAAAGCTTCACGATAAACGGGCATCCACAAAAGAACGAGAAGCTAATCGCTCCATGCAACGCGCACTCAGGCGTTAGGCTTCACTGCTGATTAATCAATACTCAATCAGTCGGGTGTCCCCATTTTGCATTTCAATTGGTCAAAATCGTGCACATACCATAGCTTGCCGCCGTCAATAGGAATCTCGCTCATGGAGTCAACCATCCTTGAGACAGCTCCTGGCCAGGACGAAAGCCTTGGGTCAACGATAGCGAGGACATAACGGATATCGCGTTTTTTGAATAGATCCTTGGCGCACCCCTGATCTGGATCGATGCCGTTAGACGAAAGAGTCCACCACGCAATGGCCGCATTAGCCGGGTAGTTCTGGCTTGATCCATAAAACGAATAGAAGAAATCCGACATAAGAACTGACTGGTTAAACCTGGCGTCAGGATAGTTTGCCGCACGATGACTTGCAATTTCACGCAAATACTTATTGCCAGCAGAGGGGGAATTTTTGAAAGCATCGTGAAACTCGGCGGTATTTCTAGAAAATGCCATACTAATTTCATACAAGCTGACTTCAAACTGACTAACCAACAACGCAGGCGTGACCGTCAACAATATCAACAGCGCGCTGAACGTCACCCGAGACCAAATGACAAGAATGAACGCTAACATCATCCCGTGTAGCGGAGACACAAACCGATCAGAGGTTTTTCCGGTATAAAAAAATCCCCATGTAATGACGTAAAGCAATAAAACTAAAATCAGAGCCCAAACTCTTAAAAGACCAGATCTTTGCTGAACTGTAGATCTGGCTTGCCACAGAAACGCACATGAAAGCACAATAATCACTGGCAACGTGACTTGGAAACGAGCTGGGATTAAATTTATAGTAGTCAGAAAGTTTTCAATGAAACCGGAGACACTATCAGGTTTATTCATTACCTGTTTCCAGTAATTAGCCATGCGGTCATTCCAAATGACACTCGATCCAAGTGGAGTCTGTGCAGGATGGAACGGATTTGCAAAAACCAAGAAATTTTTGATGAGGACGGGGCTCAAGATTGGGAGGGCAAGCATGGCGCCCCAACACATACTGGCTAGCCCCTTTAGAGTCGAAGATACCGGTCTGGTCGATCTACGAGATACAACGATTAAATCTCCAATGATCACGGGGGCAGAGGCCAGGATGAAATGAACCCATGTGAACTTAAATGCCAGTCCGATAACGTACAAAGCACCGATCAACTCTGGTGCAATCTTTTGCTCAGAATCACGCCTAAACAAGGAAAGCATCAAGCAACATGCGATCATCATGTTCACAAAATCAGGCTTTGCGTTGACTAGTCCTTGGTGATCACCCGTTCCGAACACCACAATTGCGATGAAAGCCGCGGCCGCTGTTACTTGTTTTAGAGATCTATTTTTTGATTCCAAACTAAGAACAGCTGCCGGCAAAGCCACGAGCCAAAAAGACAAGGAATTCTGAAACCCTTGTTGAAACGCATCACTCGTGCTTAGAAATCTGGCCAAGATCCCCAAATACTCATAGATTCCTGTGAAAAATATATGATCATCAGTGACGGGGGGCGCAAGCGTCCCCATATAAGCGATCCACTTGCTAATGATCAGACTGTAGGACCACTGATCGTAACGATAAAGTGGAAGACCAGCGGCAAGAACGTCCGTCAGTAACACGACGAGTAAAATAATAAAAAGAAGTCTTATAGTGAATGCGGCCTCGAAATAATCTTTTAAAAACAAAGGCACCACGAGGCGACATCTTGCCAGTAAAAACCAGCAGCCTGCTGCGAGAGTTAACCAAATAACGCCCGCGAGCCACAGCATGGGCCACCAGATATTTAGACTCAGCAGTGCAGCAAGAAAGGCGATCACCAAGTAAAATTTCGCCACGCCATCCAAAGTTGACCTAGGACGAAGAAACCGCAGGACGAGGCCGCTAGCCCCTAGTACGATCACAAATGATGATGCGGACCCCAAAAATGCGGTGGCGAATACGTTTATAGATTGGTTCATCCGATCCGCAGCCTCTGTATAATCAATACTCAATCAGTCGGGTGTCCCCAATTAGGTAACTCGGTCTCGGAAATTTCACGAAGAATCCTTATGAGCTCGGCCGCCGGTGGCGTCTCGGCATAAGTGCCATCTGGTCTTGGATCGGGATATTTGGGGAAGATCACTGGACCGGAGACGCTGGCTTTTATCTCAGAACCATTGAACAGTCCCAAGACCTCACCTGCTTTGACAGACCTGAAATTATGCCAGCCCGGATTCAAGACTGGTTGTCCGGTCTTCGGGTATGGGATGATTTCACCCCATGTGTAGATCGGAGCTGTTTGAACTGAAACCTCTTTTGGGAGAGAATGTCCAAAAGTCCCTGTGGTCGATAGACTGATCGCCCTTAAACAGACGCGCACCCCATGCTCGATTTGTACTGGATCAAAACCGTTCTGTCCCAACTCAATGGTGACTCCGGCACCCCCCTGGCCGTTGACCCACTCATCACTACATTGGCCGTCCACGGAAAACCCCCGTCCCCAATGTGTTATGACTGATACATCCGGCGCCACGGCGCGAGCGAATTGAAATCCATGTTTCGTATACGGAAATATCCAAAACGGTCGATCAATTTTGAGCTTCACTTGATGTATGTCTAACAAACGAGACGACCTTGTGAACAAATGCTCGAGCTCATCGGCTCGTTTCTCCTCTAGCAGCACTGCCGCGTCCCGACCAAACGATCGATTGAGATCCCGCTCCACAAACCTGACACCAGCCAAGGCGGCTTTAACATTTCCCAGGGCGATGCCAAGTGGGGCTTCGATGATGAGCACCCCCCTTGTTACGAGCTCCAAGAGCTCCACAATGACGGCAAGTCCTGCGACCTCCACACCATGGATCATTGCACTAATGGTTATCGCGACGTCTTTAGCGGGCTTGGAACTCCGCCCCCCGGTCGCTTCTTTGCTTGGGTGAATCACGAACACCTGGGGCGCAATGGCTTCCACCCGGTGACTTGCTGCCACAGATTTTGAAAGTCGCTCAAAACGCGATAAATACTCTTCAACTTTTCGGATTACATCGCTCAATCTTTGAAACCTGCTCCCGACCGTAGTATCCGCAAATAATCAATAAATTGGACAATGGCTCGATCTATTTGCCTTTATTTGGCATAATATAGCTGATTGAGCACTAGAGAGGAACTCGTATTGCAACGTAAGCAACCAAATAGATTGCTTGGAATCAGCCTCATAGCAGCGTTGGTATGTCTAATCACAGGTTGTGACCCTGAGGGTAAGAAAAAATGCCAATGGACGCTGGAGCCTGAACCAAATTTGAGAGGGTCGACAACCGTTGCAGGCATGATTCCCGTCTGTGCGCGCAATCGTACGACCAACAAGGAAGACTGCCGATTTCAGGCTGACATGGAGTATGCAAAGACCGCTTGGATGAAGAAGTTTCGATACGTGGATATCGAGTCAGATAATTCACAGCTTCCGCGGGTCATAAAGAGCATTAAATTTTGTAGCGAAAAATAAAAAATGACAGTACTAGCGAGGATATTCTTCATGGCGCGCATCAGAACATTGACCAAGGTCATACCGTTTCTCTCCCTTCTCATGACTCTAGAGACACTGTCTTGCTCGTCCTTACACGGCGCATCACCCGCTGAACCAGTTGCCACTGACGTCACCATAGCCTCATCGGGAATGGCCACTCAAAAGGCCTCAGAGGTTATGGCGAAAAAAGATCCTCCAGTCAAAAAAGCAGAGCCCAAGCAGCTTAAGTCTTCCGAGCCGGGCAAGGTTCAAGTGACCTTTCAAGAAGAGTTTGCGAGGCAGTTGGCAAAAGCTGGCCCGAAGGCTGAAGGATGGGCTCTATTTTCAGAGGGCCCTATGGGCCATAACGGCCAGCGGTGGATTATAAAATCCCGGCTGGGCAATAAGGATCAATATAAATTCTGCTTTATTGATCAAGGACAAGATAAATGCAAAGAATCAGAAATGTCTCGAACACAATTTATGGGTAGCAAGCCTGCGTTTGATGCTGCTGAAAAACTTGAACACCTCACTCCGGCTGCATTCGACGGCGTTAACTACGAATACGTCCACGCCTTTAGTGGCAACCCTCATACCAAACGCGTCGTATTTATATCCAGCCATGAACCATTTCCGCCGGCCTATGAAAACATTATCAAAGCGCTAGCTCTTGAACCCCAAAAACCAAAAAAACCATAATTAAACTAACGCCTGTCTCATTAGCGCCCAAGACAGATTCCAATTGATTCGGCTGCATGCAGGTATGGATTTGTGAGCGCTATCGCACGCGTACCCTCGGTAAACTCCTCGTAACCAATATCGGAAATCTTACCCTGACGATATCCAACGACCCGACCGTATTTTTTTTGTGCCGCAAGATCTACGGCGTGAACTCCAAAGGCGGTGGCCAGTATACGGTCGACCGTCCCCGGAGACCCTCCCCGCTGAATGTGTCCAAGAACCGTCACTCTTGAATCCATGCCCGTTCGCTCATGAATTTGGCGGGCAACCTCATCGGCTATCCCCCCAAGGTGTATTGTTCCACTTGCAGATGACCTGAAGGCCGGCTCTTTACCAATCTCACGAGCGCCCTCGGCAACTACGATCACGGAAAAATTTCGCCCGCGTTTCTTACGACTCTCCATGGCCTGTACGATCACATCAAAATCAAAGGGAATTTCTGGAATCAAAATGACATTTGCTGCTGACGCTAAACCTGCATGAAGCGCGATAAACCCCGCATCTCGACCCATGACCTCAGCAACCATGACACGGCTGTGCGCTTCAGCAGTGGAATGCAGTCGAGAAATCGCTTCAGACGCCACATCAACAGCAGTCATAAAGCCGATAGATATGTCAGTGGCCTCATAATCATTATCAATTGTCTTGGGGATACCTATGATGGGCATTCCGGTATCATGCAACTGCAAAGCCATTCTTTGAGTGCCGTCACCACCGACGACAAGCAGACAATCAAGTCCCAGCTTTTTCCAAGTCTCAAATGCTTTTTTCTTTGCTGCATCACCGGAAGCAGGATCCTTAAAAGGACTCCCCTTATTAGACGTACCCAGTATCGTGCCACCCAAATCGATAATGCCAGCAACATCTCGTAAATTTAAAGGCCTTACCGCAGGGGGATCGCTCAAAAGCCCATTAATGCTACATTCTATACCAAGAACGTCCATGCCGTGGTTTAAAATTGCGTGTCTAGTCACGGCACGGATAACAGCATTAAGCCCGGGACAGTCTCCACCACCAGTGCAAATTCCTATTTTCATGCAAAGAGCCTCAAATGCGGTTGATGTGACTGTCATGTCAAGAGCGAGTTATGCTACGCCGCACAACTCGCTCGATAATTTCTCACATCCAAAAAGTGATCTAACAAAAGTTAAAAAATTTACTTTTTGTAACCACGACGAGTCGTCAAACCGGCACGTTTGCCAGGCACGCTCTTTATAACCTTACGGCGACGGGCGATTTTCTTTTTTGCGCGATATTTGGCGGTTTTTTTGCGATTTCTAGGCGGACGATTCTTACGCATACTTATGATCCCTTTTTTAACTATAAAATTAAAGTTTTAATATTTAAGTTAGGAGACGACCCTAACATTTCAGAGCAGCATCCCTATACCTACCTTGGCTTCATCAAACTTCACAGAAGACTTTGCAAAAAGCGACGTCTCGGTGGTTTCATCCTTACTGGTAGCCGTCACGCCTCCAGTGGTAGACACCGTTTCTGTTTTAGTAACTGCAAATAACGGGCTCTCGAAAAAATCAAACTCAAGCTCGACAAAGAAATTACTACCCAGCCCAGCCCGAATACCCGCATTAGCCCCGTAATAGAGACCACTTTTCGTGGTTTCCCTGTAACCGCTGGATAGCCACTGCACGCTCTTCTCACTTCGCAAGGTTACAATTCCAGTTGCGTAGGGTACGACCGCCTCAACGATTGGCTTAAAGTAAAAACGCGAACCACCGCCAATTTTCAAACCCAGAGCATTATCCGGAGTTGGACCACCACCCGTAACTGAGTAGCTTATCAATCTGAGATCACCTTCTGCGACCCAGGCCGTCTCGGTCGTTAGGTCATCCGAAAAACGTCCACCCAGACTGACCGTGCTCGTTGAGCCCTTTGAGGACCCATCAACTTTTGCGCTGGATTTTTCGTAGATACCGGACAAAAAAGTCACATCTGCCGCGCGGGCGGTCTCTGGAATAAACTGAGTCGCCAGAACACACGACCAAGCCAACAACGCGGTGCTTAGCCGAACGTCAGAAATTTTTCGGTTCAAAAATCTACAAATACTCAGACGAAAACCTTCACAAAACATCGCGATCCTCCCAACTGGGCTCAAAAATCCAGGTTGGCAGTGTACCCTAAAAAGCTAATACATCAAGCAATATTTGGGGTTTAGCTTAGACAACATGACAATCTCTCCAGCTACCCCCTTCAAACCCACCTTGATTCCATCCGATACGCCAATTGATCTGCCGGCTTAAGCGATCTTCAGTGAAAGCCGCAGAGAATTTATTGAGCTGCGACTATTGAAGGAGACCGTCCGCCATGAATTACAACCCACGCATGAATGCTCTCGCCTCACGAGTTGGGAGCACTTGTTTTTTTGCACTTTTGGCACTTTCCGCATGTAAAACGACCTCGTCTAAAGATGCAAATCTTGCATCAACGAGTCAGGCCATGTCAGAAAGTATGAACAAAGCGCTACCCTTGAAAGATTATGACGTCGCCACCCTAAAGTCTCACTTAAAAAACGTTGTGACGGACGAACTCAAAGACAAACAATTATGGGCCCTGATGCTAAAAGAACCGGACTCGGACGCGGCGTGTGCTGGCATGGCGGTAGAAGTCTATTATTTCGCCGATAAAGGCGACAACAACACTGACGGATATCCGGTTGTTACAGCCAAACCGATGCCGATGAATGGTCCTTGCGGTTTTCTCGTCAGCACAGAACTAAAAAAATTTAGAGACATAGGCAGCAACCTGATGGAAAGTACCCCGATGGGAGAGATCGGAACCTTCGACAACATACGCGTCTCCATCAAGCAAGCCATCACAATCAGTCAACAACGCTACAAAACGTTCAAGTACAGCCAGGGCGTTAAAGTCTACCGTCATCTTCACCCTGACATGTGGAGCTACCCTTGGTACGCCATCTACGGGGAAGCCTGCGGTGCGAGCGCCACAGTCATCATGAATGCCAGCACTGGAGCCATGGTGCCGAACATGGAGGCCCCACCTCCAGAGTGCCCCTAAAATATCATTAAAATTGGATGGTTAATAATTATACTCAGATTCAAACAAAGCCTGCCGAAGACAATCAAACGTGGCTGATGGTTGCCGGCGTCAATTGTGTCCCGCAAAATCGCGGAGGGTTCTATGATTTCTACCTCTGTTAAACAAATGATAGCCTGGACCGTTGCATTCGGCCTGAGTGGGGGCTTTTTTCTCGGATGCTTAGCAGCACTCAAGCACCTACCATCCAGAGCGTCATCCTCGCAGCCTTTTTCCCTTCACGAAGAAGG
>JBEIGW010000063.1:0-11607 GCA_040381655.1 Deltaproteobacteria bacterium | reverse complement strand
TGGAGGCGGGCCTGCAGGCTACACTGGCGCCATTCGTGCCAGTCAGCTTGGTTTAAATGTTGCTTGTGTGGAGTACCGCGGAAGCCTTGGTGGCACCTGTCTTAACGTCGGCTGTATCCCCTCGAAGGCTCTTTTGCAAAGTAGCGAGGTTTTTCACCATGCTCAGCATAAGGCAGCAGAGCACGGTGTGAAGTTTTCCAAAGTTGAATTTGACATCGCACAGATGATGAAGCGTAAAGAGGGCATCGTCAGTGGCCTGACGAAAGGCATTGAAGGACTTTTCAAAAAAAATAAGGTGACTTACGTCAAGGGTAAAGCAAGCTTCATTAATGCAACGACGATCTCCGTCGCGAAAATGGAAGGTGGCACGGAAGAACACACGGCGAAGTCGTTTGTGATTAGTACAGGGTCGGTGCCCATAGAGCTCAGGTCAATTGCCCCGTTCGACGGTAAAGATATTGTGAGTTCAACAGAAGCCCTCTGCTTTGAAAAACCGCCTGAACATTTGGTCGTTATAGGAGCAGGAGTTATCGGACTCGAGATGGGAAGTGTTTGGCTGCGTCTGGGTTCAAAGGTCTCCGTGATCGAGGCTCAAGACAAAGTGCTTCCCCCCATGGACGGTGCGGTTTCAGCTGAGATGAAAAAAATCCTCGAAAAACAGGGCATGGTGTTCCACCTTGCCACGAAACTCGTCAAAGCTGAGAAAGCCGGTAAAAGAGTCACTGTTCACGCGGAAAAAGACGGTAAACCAGTCACAGTCGAGTGTGACAAAGTGCTGGTCGCAGTTGGCCGTAGAGCGTACACCGAAGGTTTGGGGCTCGAAAAAGTTGGCATCACACCTCGAAAAGACGGCAAAATTGATACAAACGGCCACTACCAAACATCCGTCCCCAATATTTATGCAGTTGGCGATGTGATCGATGGTCCAATGTTGGCTCATAAAGCGGATGAAGAGGGTGTTGCTATTGCTGAGATCTTGGCCGGTAAGCCCGGACACGTAAACTACGAAGCTATTCCTAATGTGGTTTATACATGGCCTGAGATTGCCTCGGTGGGTATCACAGAGGAAGAGGCCAAGTCGAAGGGCTTAGCCTACCGCGTTGGTAAAATTCCTTTCATGGCTAATGGACGTGCACGCGCCTTTGGTGAGACTGACGGATTTGTAAAAATAATTGCCGATGAGAAAACTGATCGAATCATTGGTGGTCATATCATTGGTCCAAATGCGTCAGAGCTGATCGCGGAGCTTGTTATTGGAGTGGAGTTTTCAGCAAGCTCTGAAGATATCGCCCGATCAAGTCATGCCCACCCCACGTTAGCTGAAGTTATGAAAGAAGCAGCACTTGCCGTCGATAAACGTTCGCTTAATTTCTAAAAGGGAAGTTAGCTACCATGAGTTTAAACAAATTCACTTACGCGACCGCTACCAACGCTAGTTACATCGAGGAACAGTACGAAAAATTTCGTAAAGATCCAGGAGCTGTTGAGGCGAGCTGGCGACAGTTCTTTGAGGGTTATGAATTTGCTGAAAGTCAGGGCGTCTCTAGCACAGCTGCAGGTGGTGATCAGGAAGCTGGCAAGGTTGAAGCATACATAAACGCATTCAGAGTGCTGGGCCATCTCAGCTCCCACCTGAATCCTTTAGTGCCCAAACCAGTGCTGAGGCCCGATATGGCTCCCGCCAATCACGGACTAAAAGATGTCAATAAAACTAGAAAGTTCGTGGCCGTTAACCTTCCTACCACGACGCCTATGACGTTCGATGAAATAAGCCAAATGCTGCAAGAGACCTACTGCGGGAAAATTGGTGCGGAGTTTCGCGACAGTGACAACATCGAGTTTGTGAAGTGGATTCAAGACAAGATGGAGTCGTGTCGAAACAAACCTCAGTACTCAAAGTCCGAAAAACTTGCCGTGCTTGATTCTCTTGTTAAGGCCGAAGGGTTTGAGGCGTTTCTTCAGGCCAGATTTTTAGGGCAAAAGCGTTTTTCTCTCGAGGGTGCAGAAAGCTTTATGCCTCTGCTTGAGACTATGACGACGGTTGCTGCCGCAAACGGCGTGGAAGAAGTTATTTTAGGAATGGCTCACCGTGGCAGATTAGGAACTCTGTGTAACTTTATGGGCAAGACCTATGAGGCCATGTTCAAGAAGTTTGAGGGCAGTGAATTTAATGCTTACCAAATCGACGGCGACGTTAAATATCACTTGGGATTTGCCGGCGAGAGAAGTTTTGGTGGTAGGAATGTCCGTCTATATCTTTCCCCAAATCCGAGTCACCTGGAGATTGTGAATCCAGTGGTAGAGGGTTTCACAAGGGCAAGACAAAGGCTCATCGGCGATAAGAACAGCAAGAAAGTTTTACCATTGCTGATTCATGGTGATGCGGCATTTATGGGGCAAGGTCTTGTCGCTGAGACCCTGAATTTGGCCGAGTTAGCTGGTTATTCGACTGGTGGCACCGTTCATGTCATCATCAATAATCAGGTTGGCTTCACCACCAATCCCGAAGAGGGACGTTCTTGTACTTACGCATCTGGTATTGCAAAGATTTTGAAGGCTCCAGTGCTTCACGTGAATGCCGATGACCCTGAAGCTGTTATTTGGACGGCGCAGTTGGCAGCAGAATACCGGCAGCGGTTCCAAAAAGACATTGTGATCGATCTTATTGGTTACCGACGACATGGTCACAATGAAACAGATGAGCCGGGTTTTACCCAGCCAACGATGTATAAGTTGATTGCAAAACATCCGACCGTTCTGACCCAGTATGGTGAGCGCTTAGTAGCGGAAGGAACGTTGTCGGCTGACGAGCTCAAGAAAAAACAAACCGATTTCAGAGCAAGGCTGCAAGAGGCCTACGATCTGATGAAGTCCGGTGACACTAAGAATGACAAGTTCAAAGATAAATATCCAAAAGTATTCGACGACATTTTTCATCCTGTGCATGGAGATGAGCAGGCCATGGAAAAGCCAGTGAATACTGGCGTTGCGCTGAAGGCCCTCTCTGAGATCGGCAAAAAAATCGCAGCGATGCCATCAGGTTTTAACGTGCATCCAAAACTTCAGAAGCTACTGGAGCAGCGTTCCAAGATGGTTGATAAGGATGGGCCTGGAGTTGATTGGCCGATGGCGGAGTTGCTCGCTTTCGGAAGCCTAGCTAAAGACGGCCATCATATTAGGCTTTCTGGACAAGATTGTCAGCGCGGCACATTTTCAAGCCGGCAAGCAGTCTTACGAGATTTTGAAACGGGCGTGCCCTATTACAGTATGAATCATATTGCGCCGGGTCAGGCTACCGTCGAGATTCTCAATAGTCCGCTCTCAGAGCTTGGCGTGATGGGTTTTGAGTTTGGATATACGGTCGCTGATAAAGATGCGCTGGTTCTTTGGGAAGGTCAGTTTGGGGACTTCGTAAACGGCGCCCAGATTGTTATAGACCAGTTCCTCGTGGCCAGTGAGGCAAAATGGGGTCAAACATCGAGCTTAGTTTTACTGTTACCACATGGCTATGAAGGCATGGGGCCCGAGCACTCATCTGGTCGACCAGAGAGATTCTTGCAGTTGTGCGGTAATGCCAATATTCAAGTCGCTATTCCAACCACCGCCGCTCAGTATTTTCACATTCTAAGGCGTCAACTTTGTAGGGACTTTAGAAAACCATTGGTGATCATGTCGCCAAAATCATTACTTCGTCACGCAAAAGTTGTGAGCCCTATTACGGAGTTTGAAAAGGGGCAATTTGAGGAAGTGATTGATGATGTTAGAATTAAGGATCCAAAGTCAGTGACTCGTCTTGTGTTCTGCACAGGCAAGATCTTCTACGAGATGCTAGAAGCCACGTCAACGGCTCCGGAAGGCGAGGTAGCTCTGGTGCGTATTGAGCAACTTTATCCGTTTCCAGCCAAGAAAGTAGAGGCCATCATCAATCGCTACAAGAATCTGTCTGATGTCCTTTGGGTTCAGGAAGAGCCACAGAACATGGGTGCATGGACTTTTGTCCGTCCACGTCTTGAAGCCCTGCTGCCTGATCCAAAGAGGCTTCGTTACGTCGGTCGTCGCGATAGCGGAACCACAGCTGAGGGATCAACGAAGGCGCACACTACAGAGCAGGCACGTATCATTAACGAGGCCGTTAATCCCGGGGTCGTCAGTGTGAGTGCTGCTAAGGTAAGTGCGAAGCGGTGAATTGCAGGTGATTGAGGTTGAAGTATGATTAAAGGTTTTTTGACCATCATTTTCCTTGTTATGAGCTTACTTAACGCAGAATCCTGCGTGACGAACAGTGAAGGTCGGAAATCGTTTAACATGGTTTCAGATCAAGAGATGAACGCTCTTGGGGTCGACGCCTATAAAGAGATTTTGACGGATGCAAAAGCTAAAAAGAAGCTCCTTCCTCCTTCGTCTCCCAAGCACAAAGTGGTCGAGGATATTGGCCGTGAGATTGCAAAATCGAGCGGTGTTGAGTTCAACTGGGAATTTAATGTTATTGATGAGCCTAAGACGGTGAATGCATCGTGCTTACCCGGCGGTAAAATCCTCGTCTATACAGGTATTATGCCGGTCGCTAAAACGGAAGCAGCACTGGCTGCCGTCATGGGGCATGAGGTTGCGCATGCAACCCTGCGCCACGGGGCAGAGCGAATGAGCTCGCAGCTTGCGATAGCAGGCCTTGCAACTGCTGCTGATATTTCTCTGCAGGATAGTCAGAACCGACAGCTATGGATGGGTGCTTTGGCTATCGGCGCAGGCTTTGGGATTCTTTTGCCCTATAGTCGTAGCCACGAGTCGGAAGCTGACAAGGTAGGACTTCGCTATGCAGCTAAAGCAGGTTACGATCCAAGCGCAGCGCCAGCTTTTTGGGAGCGCATGGGTGCCAAGGGCGGAGCAACTCCGCCAGAGTTTCTTTCAACCCATCCAGACCCCGCAAATCGCAGCAAAGCCCTTGAAAAGCAAGTGGCTGAAGTTTGGTCGTTATACGAATCGGCCGGTAAACGCCCGGATCAGCCGTTGCCCTGATGAGTCGCAGGCTCAAGAATTAGGCAGTCGCAGCGTTTTTTAGCAATTTACCTCGCCTGTTATCCAATTATCTTGACCTGCAACTGATGGATCAGATATCACTTTTCATTCTATCCGCATCTTTGGAGAGGTGGCCGAGTGGTTGAAGGCGCACGCTTGGAAAGCGTGTTTAGGTTAATCCCTAACGAGGGTTCGAATCCCTCTCTCTCCGCCACTTTCTATCATGGTTTCCGCATCGATCAATTTTCACGTTAATAGCGGCGAAATATAAATTTTTATGATGATTTAACCATCCAATTTAATTGGAAAAATTGATTTTATTAAACATTCTGACAAGTTTCTCCGATACACCTAAAACACGTTACTTTTAGAGGATTTTTGGAGGAACCAGATGCCATTTTGGCTACCAATGCTATTAGCTTTGGCCGTGTCTTCTTGTGGTCAACAGGAGACAACGAATTCCTCTGCGGTTAAATTTACAGTCGCAGATAAAACAGCAAAAAATATTGCGTTCGTTGTTGGTAGTCCAAACGATCTACCAGGTGTTTCAAGAGACGTCCAAAACGTCAGTCGGATGATTCAAGAAAGTAATCTTGGTTATGAGCTGATCTCAATTAATTTTGCGACCAAGACGCAGATTCTTGCCAAGGCTCGTGAAATCGGTGGAAAAATCTCAGCCCAGTCGACGGTCCTGTTTTTTTATGCTGGTCATGGTGCATCGAACGGACAGCTCGTGAGCCAGGGCAATGGGATGTTTACGATTCGTGAGGTGGCATCTGCTATCAGAAGCGCAGCAAATATACCGTCATTTAAGCGTTTTATTGCTGTTATTGATGCGTGTCACAGTGGCCAAAGTGTGAACGGTAATCAGGCGATGTTTCTTGGGTCTTCTCAGCAGGATTTTTCAATTGAGAATTTCATTACTAGCATGACGCAGAGTTCAAACACGAGCAGCGTTGGAGCTCAGCGCGGACTTTTTGATAATTATAATTTTGGTACAGACCAAGCTCGAAGTGGCGCTCGTCCGTTTACAGAGGGGCTTGTTATAGCCGCAGCCAGAGCGTCGGAATATTCTGCTGATTTGGGGCCTTCTGTGGGAGGCCTTTTCACGGCAAGCCTAATGAATGCGATCCGTTCGAATTCAAGTTCAACACTGTCAGAAATTCTAGAAAAAGCTAAGAGAGCGACCGTGATGGGCGGGGGTGGATCACAAACTCCACTCTGGCGAGCCATGCCGGCATCAATGTTAGAGGAGCGATTTAATGGTGGATCCTCTGATAGTGCAGCAACCAATGATACAGTTGCAATTAATAACAAAACTCCAGCTGTGACCCCAGCAGTGATCCCGGAAAAATCTACTCCGCAATCTCAAATTGTACCGCAGTCTTCGAGCAAGCAATCTGAGGAGCGCCCAGACAATTCAAGTGACTTCCTCATCAAATTAATTGCGATTCTTATGGGTCAGCCGATTAACGCCTAATGTAAGATCTTAAACAGGTTCAAATCTGTTTGATGCTAATCAGCATTCTTATAAAATATTGTTATGAACAAAATTTTGTGAAAATAGCCTCATTCAAAGTAGAATTGGAATCATTAGATAAACTTTGAGAAGGAGGTAGAACATGAAATTTTTGGCAATTAGTTTGCTATTTTTAGCCGCGACAGCATTCGCTGATAACGGGACAGTTACCATTTCAGGAAAGACCTATCATACTGGCTTACTTCCCCGTCCTCAAAACATGCCAGCTGAATATCGTACCATCAAAGTACAGGCAGATTTGCCTGAAAGTTATGATTCGCGTGAGCACGGTCTTGTCACTCCCATAAAAAATCAAGGTAACTGTGGTTCTTGTTGGTCATTTGCAAGAACCAAGGCTTTTGAAGCGGCGTCTATTATTGCGGGACGTGCAGCAGGAAATGGTCTGGATTTAGCAGAACAAGATGCGCTTGTGAATGATAGTAATTCTTATGGTTGTCGGGGCGGATTTATGGATGGCCGCTTCGAAGTATCAAAAGGAATCACGACCGAGGAACTTTGCCCTTACCGCGCAAGTGGTCGCTACGCATGTAATGGCTCTAAGTTTGCAAAAGCCCTGCGCTGGGCGATGATTGGCGAGGAGAAAAAAGCGCCATCTGTTGACGAGCTGCGTCAAGCGATTGTGAATTACGGAGTGATTGCTGTTACTGTGGCTGCAGGGGGAAGTTTCTCGCCAAATAACGAGGGTCGAATTACCACATGCGGAAGCCGCGGGTTAAATCACATGGTGACGTTGGCAGGTTACCGCCCAGCCCCAAATGGTGGATACGAGTTCCTGGTCGCGAACTCATGGGGTGATGACTGGGGTGATGGTGGTTTTGCATGGTCCAAACAGGGATGTAATCAGCTGGCATCGGTTGCCGGCGATGCGGCGCTCTACTTTTATATGAATGCAGCAGAATAACTGCTTTGAAGAATTGATACAAAAAAGGAAGGCGCTCCACGCGTCTTCCTTTTTTTAGGGTCTAGGCCTTGAAATTCAGCAAACTATCGTGCGCTGAGTCGGCGGATCCGCTCCTCCAGAGGCGGGTGTGTTGAAAACAATGCAACAATTCCTGACTTTTTATTCGAGGATATCTTAAGTGCTGCGATAGACGCTGCTTGAGGCTCTTCAACGTGAATCATGCGCTGAAGTGACGCTAGTGCTGCACTCATCTTGGCGCTACCGACTAGGTCAGCTGCTCCGCGGTCAGCCCTGAATTCTCTTTGCCTTGAGAAGGCGGCAACGAGGATCATGCCGAGGATGCTAAATGCGATCTCAAATAGGATCACCGCCACCATATTGACTAGTCCACGCTTTTCTTCGTCCACAAATTGACTTGCCGCCCACGCCAGTGTCCTTGCAAAAAACATCACAAAAGCGTTTATCACACCTTGAACGAGCGTCATGGTAACCATGTCGCCATTGGCAATATGAGCCACTTCGTGGGCTAACACCGCCTCAAGTTCAGAACGGTTCATTCTCTGCATGATGCCTGTTGAAACAGCGACCAGTGCCCGAGACTTTGTCGGACCGGTGGCGAATGCATTCGGATCATCACTTTGATAGATTCCCACCTCTGGTACTTTGGGCAGTCCAGCCTTCTCTGAAAGCTGGGTGACTGTTGTTAAGAGCCACCGCTCGTTTTGGTCAAGCGTGGTTGTTTCGATGACCTTCACTCCCATAGCCCACTTCGCCATGATGCGTGAGATCGCTAGTGAGATGAAGGCGCCACCAAAACCCCAGATAAGGCAGAAGATGACCAGGTTTTGATAATTGATCCCCTGAGCATTCAAATAAGGTTGAATTCCGAAGAGTGCTAAGACGATCGACAAACTGGCGATAATCAGCACGTTCACGCCAAGAAACAAAAGTATCCGCTTACTAAGTCCCATAAATGATCTCCTCCCTAAACTTTTAAATTAACTATTCATGAACCACTGCAGACAAGGCCTAGTAGGCGGCCCCGATGTGCTGGTTGTCGATTTTATTCTCTCGGTAAGCGCATCAATATTTTGAGACAGGGTCTGGTTGTTCAGTCGAGACTTCACGTTCTGTAGTACATCCACAGGCGAAGGACCTCCGATTGCGGCAACGCAAGATAGAGCTGCCATATGGTTACCTTGAGCGGCTTCATTCAAAGTCATCTCGACGTAAGTTGATGCGCCCCACATGAGAGCTTGACCAAGTAAACCAGCTTCTGGATTCTGACCAACATTAGTTTGCACGAATGCCGTAGCCGATTCAGCAAGGCTAGAACTCGCCGTCTTTATTTGTTGAACGGGAGCGAGCATGATGAGTCCAGCAATCACCGCTACGAACAGTAGACCGGTTAGAGCTGCTCCTAGGATTATAAGCTTTTTGTAGCGCATCACTTTTACAACCAATCTAGTCAAATCTTTATCCATGCAGATTGTCCCTCCGTAGAGCGTGCCAGTTCATGAGATATGATCCGGCCTTACACTTTAGAATTATCGGGAAAGTTCATTTGTTGCTAAAATAGATAAAAACCAACTTATAAATTGTTTTAAACAATCATGATTGGCAGGGGTCTATTTTCGTAAAAAAAACCAGCCATTACAGATAGATGGCTGGGTCGATCTCATTGTGAGGCGGCGGGGTTACTTAGAATTTGAACCCGTGATGGTGATTTGCCGCGCGTTGCGCCATTTTGGCGTACTGATGCTTGCGTTTTTCAGCCAACGAGTAAAAGTCGCGATCACTTCGTTTGACGAGTTTTCGTCGTAGCCAGCCAAACCAGTGCCAGGGGCTGATTCTGCGCCGAGATGACAAAAGTCTGCGGCCTCGTGCTGGCGTCATATGTGAATCGATTTTCGTAGAGCTCATTTGGGGATCTAACGTGCTATTTTTATTCATAAGCTGGCTGCCTCCGGTGCCCTAAATTTTAAACTAAAAACTTCCGGTGAGCCAACGAACTGCCTTGACTTGATGTGGGCAAGCCTCCTAAAATTAGGCAATCACCCGAAGATTTTGGTAGAAACGGAGAAAATTTCATGATCACCAAACTGACCATAACCTCGCGTTTTTTGCCCAAAACAGCATCGGATGTTCTCTTGGCCTTTTGCGTGATGGTCTTTTTTGCGGCTGGGTGCGTGTCTCGGAGAGATCATATTACGTCCGAGCAGAGAATCAACAAAGCTGCTGATCAATTTTCAAGTGAATCGGATTACACGTGTCGTCCAAGTGAACCTGCACGCTCGAGCGATTATATTTGGATTTATTCTGACGCGCAGTCGACTACTAAGAATTTGCGTATCGCAAGCTTCTCGGCTTTAGGCAAATCAGGATACAAGCATCAAGAGTTGATTCTATTGTCCGGAGTTGAAGTTAGCCAGTCTGCTGAAAAGACCGAAGTCAAGACTGGGTCTAACACGTCTGGATCGTTTGATACCGAGTATGATTTTTCAAAGCAGACGACTCTTTTATCGATCGACAATGCGACAATGAGTGGTCGCCTGCAAGTTAAAGGTTACGCCGGCAACTTGAACGTCACTTGTACCAAAAAGCCCTAAGTCGCAAGTCCGCGCCGACGTCACCGTGCCGCAGATTTTATTGCGGCATTTATGCCGATGAGACGTCTGACGCAGGTTAAAGCGGAGCCTGCCGCTATAATCCAAAGAACGGGCGCCATAATAGACTGATAGCCGCCATCAAGTCCAGATCCGCCTTGGATAAACACGAGTGTCGTAGGTGCAAATGCGCAGATGAGGCATGTGGCGATACAAAAAAACATTCGCTGCTGTTTGGCCATAGGGCCTGAGAAGTTTTGAGGTGCTCCACAAGCTTTACCTACAGCCCTGACATACGCCGTCATGACGGCAAACAGAGCAGCCCAGTAGCCAGCCTCGGGTGAGCTATTAATACTGTATCCACAGCCAATCAAAATAGCCGCGTCACTGACGCGGTCAGGAACGTCATTAAACATCTCGCCGAGTGGATTTGGTCTGTTGTGGATTATGGCCACCATCCCATCAAACATGTTTGCTAAAAGCCTAATAAAAATTAGTAAAGCACCTGCTGTATATAGCCAGGGAAAGTATTCTCTCCATACAGAGGTCCCTGCAATCATTGCTCCCGCCATCACCCCGGCGATCATACCAACGATGGAAATACCATTAGCCGTGGCGCCCCACTTAGCCAGATGTTGCGCTATGTTTTTGGATACGTTGAACTCCCGGGCTGGGATAGGCCTACGATCGCCAACTTTTAAACCTTCGTTACTCATCGACATATCCTTTGCAGGTGATGAAATATTTCACGCCTCAATGATTATAAGCATAAAAACAAAAACAACGGTGTAAATAGACCATGATACAGATTTTTTTCTAACCCAAACTGGCCGCAGCCAAGGAGACGCTATAGACGCGACCCAACTCACCACAAATAACCTCAAGATTCTAGAAATCATAACAATCGGAAAAAATGCCTCAAAGGAAAAGTTTTGTGTCACCGCTTCATAAGTCCAAATTTTAAAACTCATGAAGGACCATGACTGTGCCATGGCTCCCCAAACACCGTGACTTTCGTAGATACTGATAATGTGGTTGTGCATGCGTTCTGTAACAAACGGCGTTACTTTCAGTATGCTGCCCGCGAGTTCAAGATTTTGGTGGCAGAACCAGAAATACAACGCACCACCCACGTGAGATGCGGTCCAAGCCACTAAAGCAATCCTAAACCACTGCCTTGGATAAGTTAGAGCATAAGGTATAAGTAAGAAATCAACTGCAATAAACCAAAAACTAGACTCCGCAAAAGCCCAGGTCGCCACGAATGCCAGAAGTAATTTTGAGATGGGTTGATGATCCGTATGATTCATGTCGCCCTTGTTTGGGAGGAAGTGATTTTTTTTAATCTGTATGATGCTTGGCGCAGCGTTATTTTATCATATTGTCTAAATTAACGCGTTTGACGAGTGCTTACTGGTGTGAAACAATTCTATTCAAGACATTGATCATAATTTAATGGTGGTAAAATGAAAAAGTCGCCCGTGGTCCTTTTGCTGTTTTTTATATTTTGTGGTCGAGTTTTGGCAGCCGACGGAGATGCACCC
>JBEIGW010000062.1:0-11802 GCA_040381655.1 Deltaproteobacteria bacterium | reverse complement strand
GGTGCTGTACTTTACCCTCACGAATCATGGCCGACACAGCGTCATTGGCGATTAAGATCTCATGGGCAGCCACGCGGCCACCTGCTTTCTTTTTGAGAAGAGTCTGAGCGACGACACCTCTCAGAGAGCTTGCCAACATGACTCGTATCTGAGCCTGCCGATCGGCGGGGAATTGGTCGATGATTCTATCAACCGTCGACATCGCCGTCGTGGTATGCAGGGTTCCGAACACCAAGTGACCCGTTTCAGCGGTTTCGATCGCAATTGCAATAGTTTCGAGGTCTCGCATCTCACCAATCAAAACGATATCCGGGTCCTCGCGTAGGGCTGCTTTTAGAGCTCGCCCAAATGAACCCGTGTGTTTATGAACTTCCCTCTGGTTAACCAGACAAAGCTGCTGGGGGTGAACAAACTCGATCGGATCTTCGATCGTCAAAATGTGCTCTTTTCTCGTTTTGTTAATTAAGTCGAGCATAGCGGCAAGCGTGGTCGACTTACCGCTTCCGGTTGGTCCCGTAACCAACACAAGCCCTTTATTTAATGTGCACAACTTAGTGATCGCCGGCGCCAGACCCAGTTGCTCGGCCGTCAGAATCTGCGAGGGAATGTGACGCATCACCGCGCCTACTCCATTTCGGTCACGGAATACGTTGACTCGAAATCTCCCAATATTAGCCAGCTCGTAGGCATAGTCGGTATCTTGTGATCTAGAGAACTCGTCGTGATTTCTTTTTGGCATTGTCGGCAGTAAAAGTTGCCGCATCATATCCGGTGAAATCGGATCCTGACTCACGCGCGCAATGTCGCCGTGGACACGGTAAATAACTGGCTGTCCAACAGTAAGGTGCATATCGGAAGCCTTCATTTTCACCATTTCACGAAGTAGTCCATCAATCGGATTTTGGCCCTGACTAACACTTCCTTCTGAAGCATCTTTGCTACCAAAGTTGATCTCTTCAACTTTAGGTTCAGGCGTTGGGCTGGCCGCAGGTGATGCGACGACCATGGACGGTGCCGGCTGCACTGGCGACGCCGGAGAAACCGTTTTCAGGCTGGGTGTCTCCTCAGAAGCCATCGGTTTTGCTTTAGCTGATTGATTGTCGGCTTTTTTTCCAGTCGGTGGTGCTTTCCTGAACATTCCACCAAGGTCTGGCGCTGCAGCAGGAGCAGAGCTACGCTGCTCGGATTGACTGACGACAGGATTGATCGCTGGGGGCGACGGTACGTTAGGCTGCATTACAGAAACGGGAACCGACGCTGGCGGCTGGGTGTCTACCGGCAAGGGCGACGCGTGGGTGGCTACGCTCGACGGAGGTGGCGGCGCGATTGTCACGAGAGGCGGAGGTGGGGGCACAGTAGAAGCCGTGACAGGTGACGGTGCGACCTGCATCGGAGCAGGTTTGGAGTCCTCCATCGGGGTCACCATTTGATCAAAAAGACTTAAGCCTGCTGTTGTAAAAATATCGATCCTTAGGGGGTTTGAAAATGCTCTCAACTTCAAAACACCTTGAGCCCCGACGTTTAAGGAGCCGGTTAGCACAGGTTTGTCACCAAATGATTGACCAGGCATGATCGCGGCAAAAATTTGATCCAACTCCTCGGCTGAAAGTATCGTCTGAGGATCTGATTCCACCACCTGATCTGCGAATACATATTTTGGTTGGTTTTGGGGGGATAGCCGCACGCACAAAGCCTTTCGAGTCAAAGCCGCATTCAAAATGGCTCTCAGCTTTTGCATGAAAATCCCCCTCCCTGGCCTACAGCTTGTGCAGGTAGGGGCTTGTCGACCAAGTTGCAAAACCTTTTAGATTTTTTTAGAATACAACCGATGTTATTCAAAAATATCGCGATCTTACGATAAACGTCGCCTGTCGAATTTTGAGCCCTTGTCACGCGATCAGGGAAAAAGTCCGACCATGAACGACCATTTAGTCAGAAGAAACATTGAGGAGCTAAAGCGGATGTTAACACGGATTACTTCGATATCGTTTCTGACAGGCATCCTTATCGCTACCAGTGCGTGGGCCGGGCAAACTATGAACCCCCTCTTGCCACTCAATCTATCTTGGAAACCTATCACGACGTCCAGCATCCTCAATGAAAAGCTTGAACTCTTTGACGACGATGCCAAGCAAAAAAAGACGATCGATGAGTTTAAAGGTGCCCTCACGAGATTAAATAAAAATCAAAGTCCAGCAGATCAGTTAAAGGACATCGCTCTTATTAGACAAACTGCCTTGAAACTAGGTCCCAGGGCCCGAGTTGTAGCGGAGTTAACCGCGGCTCGCGTCACGGGCGGTATCGGCTCTGCGGGACAGCGCCAATCAAACGGGACGAGTGCATGGCGCTCGCATCTTATGACAGCGTGCAACATTGCTGCCAAAATAGATGAAGGCCTTCACGAGCAAACGGCTCAGCAGGCATTAGTCTTATGGCGCAAAATCGAGGCGAAAGACTCATCTTGGGCATCACCCCCCATAGATATTAAAGCACAAAAACAGTTTAAATTTTTCAAAGCCGTCGTCGAACGTCAGGCGATTTATGAGTGGAGCAAGGGCTCAACTGATGCGGCCCTGAGAAAATATCGCTCCGTGGCAAAAAGCCTAACAGGCAGCCCTGATGGAGGCACGCTGGATCTTAGAATCATCGAGTTAGAACACGGACTCTACAACAAAACCAAGCAGCTGAGACGTTGGCAGCGCGTTTTGTCCGAATTCACGGCAAAATATCAAGACTCACAGGCCCTTGGATCAGGACAAGACGCTCAGGTTCAGCGAATCATGACTCGAATTTTACAGCTGCACCGTCAATTGGTCGACTCCCTCGCAAAGGATGCTTTAACTGCTAAAGCAACGGACGCCGACGTCAACATTGCTATCAAAACCATCGACGCGTACGTAGCGTCACCCGTCTCAAATGAGGAAAAAGAACGCGTGCGGGCGCTTAGCGGTGAGATTCAATTCCACGCAAAACGCCACAAAGCCGCATCAAGTATTTTCGCGAGCCTTGCAACCGAGTCCCAAGGACCTAAGTCTATAAACTTCTGGCGAAAGGCTATCAGAAGTCAAACTCAACTCGCAGACTGGCCGCCGCAACCGCCCTGGACTGATATCCCGAAGGGCAACGCCGAGGCGAGAAAAACTCTCGCTGACATGTATCAAAAAGTAGACGTCGACTCGGCGGCAGGGTGGGACTCAGCTGCGCATGTGGGTCTTTTATTTATTGCTACTGGACAAAGTGATGAGGCCATCACTTACTGGATGAAAAAATTATCAAAGCACCCTTCAGGAGCGAATGCTTCAAAGGCTGCCGGCTGGATTGTCGACTCGAAAATCAAAGGTAAGAATTGGAATGAGCTCGAGTCTCTTGGTCGACTGCTAATAAAGGGTCGACTGGCTGCAACGAGCAAAGCTAAAACCTACAGGCCAGCTGAAGTTCTTGGTCTAGCGCTGATTGAAGGCGGATTAGAGGCTCTGAACGCCAGTGACTATAAAGGAGCGATCACAAAACTTCAGGAATTTAACAAAGGCTGGCGTCAAGATCCTAGACACGATGAATGTCTATACCATCTTGCCCTGGCCTACCATGGTGATCGTCAATATCGTCAAGCGGTCTCCACGATGGAAGACTTTACAAAACGTCACCGTCGCAGCAAGTTCCGACCCGATGGACTCAAAAAAGGCGGTGAGTGGACGTTGGGTTTAGCCTGGGACGATCACGTGATGTATTTTCTCGAGGCTCACGCCAGAGAGTTTTCGTCAGATCCGGACTCTGTGAATTCTTTAAACACACTCGCTGACTTGTATCTGGGACGAGAGATATACGATTCTGCTATGCGCGTCATGGATACACTTCTTGGACGTAAAGAGCTAGATGCCGACGCGCGGGCTGACGTGGCTCGACGTCTCATGGAAACTGCAGCCCGCAACGCCTCAAACGATCGAGCTCTGCAAATTTCTCGACGCATACAAGCCTCTTTTAAAGACAATGAAACTGTCAGCGCCGTAGCCCTCTCGATCCGTGCGCGCATCCAAGCCGAGCGTGGACGACTGGGAGAATTAGTGTCAATCGATAAAGCGGCATCATCTCTTGATCAATCTCAACCAGTCATTGCTGAAGCGATTAGTGAAATAAAGTTTCTGATGGGCGAAAGCATGTCTCGCGATCAATTTAAGGAGGAGTTTTTTAGCCTTGGCGCCCGGGACCCGAAGGCCGAACTGGAGAAATATTATGGGGCTTACAACAAAATAGATCAGATTTATAAGTCTGCATGTCTGAGTGTGCGAACCGGTTGGTGTGGACCCGCCCTACACAAAACAGCGCGTTTGGGAGAGCAGTTTGTTAAGGCTTTCGAGCAGCTGTCGATAGCCAAGACGCTGGATCCAGAGGTTATTAAGGACTTCTATAACCGCAAAAAGACCATCCTGGAGACCGTCGAAAATCAGGCCATGGAGTCCGATGAGAAGTCTATCGAGCAAGCTAAGTCTGGTGCGACAAATCCCGATTGGACAAGTGCCATCATGTGGCAAAACGGGGGTGATTGGAGCAGGGAACGATTCAACAGTGAGAATGCAGACCACTTTATTCAGTGGCGCACACGTTAAGGAGCCAGCATCGTGAACGTATTGTCAAAAATATTTATTTCGGTACTACTAGTTATCGCGTCCAGTTGCTCGACATTGAGCGGACTACGAAAAACCAAGGATAATCCGGATACTAACGCCCCAGTGGGTGCATCGGTCATCTCGAAACCAGGAGCAAAATCTCCGACCATATCTGCCGTTGACGAACAAAAGTGGATTGAACTGAGCCAGTCGACGCAACCGGGGCGTGACAAATTAAATGGCCTTCTTGCCACAGGAAAATGGCAAGAAGCCTCCGAAGAGGCCCGCAGAGAACTTGAAAAGCAACCTGGAGATGTGGGAGCTATGACCGCCTTGGCGGCAGCACAAGCTATGGGCCGAAATTATGAAATGGCCGGCTACTATGCAGGCATTATTTTAAAATCTAACCCGTCCCATGCTGACGCCTTAAATCTCTTGGGCCTTCGATGGATGATGGGGGCTGGTAATCGACGTCAAGATCTGGACGAGGCGATTTCTATTTTTAGAAAAGCTACGGAAAGTGACGGTACTCACTTCGCTGCGACACTCAATATGGGATATCTGCAGTTAGACATTGGTGATTCGCAGGGAGCACTGGAAAGCTTCTCCCTTGCCAAGACAAGATGTGGACAATGTTTCGAGGCCGAGTACGGAGCCGGACTGGCTGCCATGAGAGCAGGTAACTGGCCTCAAGCTAAATCCACTTTCGAAGGCATTCTGAGTCGCGACCAATCGCGCGCGGCAGCACAGTATCAACTCGCTTTGGTCATGAGCCGAGGATTCAACGACGCAAACAAGTCGGCTGATCTGCTACAAAACCTTGTCAGTGACCCGGACGCTCGCTTCAAGGACGCAGGGGCCGTCAAGCGCGCAGCAAACATCACGCTTAGAAGGCTCCGTGCCACTGATGGAAGCGCACCGCCCCCGGAAGAAACGACCGAGCCTCGCGGCGGCGAGCGCCCGGCACGAACAAAAAACTAAGACCACTGAACCCAGCGTCAACCGCGACTAGTGCATTTTGTACTTGTGGCCCTTCCAATCGTAGCCTTGAGTCAAACTATAATGATGACGAACGGCTTCCGCTGGACCAATTGGCTGTAAATGAACATGATGGAAGAAATCAACAGCCGTCTTAACTTCATCCCATATCGCTCGTCTTATGCTTCGCTCTGCAAACGATCTAAAATCGCGGTCCAGGGAGGGATCGAAGTGTTTTAATGCCTCAAAAAGGCCCGTCAGGGCAGCGGCTATCAAATCCTCACGATCCAGAGGTAGCCGATTTGACTCCTGAATCTGTTCTACGGAAAACTTTATCAGCGGCGCAAACTCCACCATCAAAGCTTCGCGGTCGTATACTTTTGTCACTCTCGCCTGAGCACGTCCCATGATGATCTCCTCCGGTGTGGTCGTTCTTTTGACCTTACATGGAGGGACTCGGACGTTTGAAAAACCAATTTAGACAATTTCGTTAAGTGAGTCGTTTCAGGGGTTTAAAAAGGCCACTCAAGAAATCCAGTGAACCTAGACCGGGTCAGTTCGCACCGTCTACCCTAACACGTTGTGTTGACCTTTTTTTTGCAAGTTCGGCAGCAGAAACCCTAGCGATGTGGACTTTACCCGTGCGGCGGTCATATATACCAATACGGATTTGAGATAACTCTTCACCGTCAAACCCCGGGCGTTTGATACTAAACTTTCGGGAGACCGACTCAGAACGACCGCCACTAACTGTTAACCGCAGTCCACCCTTTGGATTAGCAGGAGAACCATCTGCCGCTAATTTCAATTCCGAGTGGCTAGGCATGGCCATGATGCCGGTTGTACCCCGCTGAACATAATCACCGATAACCCAAACGTTTCCATCAAACCCCTTAGCTCCCCCGCCACTTTGAAACGTGGCCACAAAACCATCCTCCGAATCTCCCGGAGCATACTTAATTTCTGACACCATGACGTCATTGTTGGCCTGCTTTATACCTTTAAACGTGCGTTGCACAGGAGGCGTCGCGGAAGACTCCTGAGTGCTAGTTTGCATGTCACCTGGACGAGCTGTTGATAATTTTTCTCCGGACTTTGAGGCATCAGGCAACACATTGTCAATGTTACTAGTTGTTTGCTGAGCGTTCGTATCTGGTGCGACATCACCTGGCGTTGACGATTCACCGCGCTCGGACTGATTGCCGTTTGAAATGCCTCCCCCGGACAATTCATTTGTCGCCGGCGTAGACTCCGCAGAAACGGGATCGCCTGGTGGTCTGTCGTCAGGAGCTTTAGAGCCAAAGTCTTTAAAAAAAATAACAGCGGCAATAATGAGGCCGCCCGCCAAAGCCAAAAGCCACTTAGATCTATCCACCACTATTTTCCTCACTGCGTAGTCAACACTCGTTTAATAGAGCGGCCATTATTCATCCGCTTCAGATTCCGGATCAAGATGCATCAAAACATCCACCCCCGGGATTGACTTTTTGATGACCTCTTCAATTCGGTAGCCAATCTCGTGGGCTTCGATGAGTCGAATATTATTTGGCAACTTTAGATGGAAGTCCACGAACCGATTTGGCCCAAGAGAACGAGTCCGCAGCCGATGCATACCTTTCACTTCTGGAATATTACAATTAGCAACAATCGACTCCACTTGATCTCTCAGTCTCGGGTCATAGTCTGAATTCATCACGTCTCGAATACTGTACTTGAGCACAGGATAAGCTGTCCACAGGAGTAAAAATCCGGCAATGAAACCGGCCGCTACATCAATCCATGGATTTTGAATCCACCAAGACAATCCGAGACCCACGATCGCAACCGAATTCTGCATCACGTCGCCCGAGTAGTGAGCATGATCAGCATCGACACTCAGATTACGTTTATCGGCGGCACGAATTTCTTTCTTTGACCGACTTAAGATGGTTGTAATAACTGCGGCACAAATGGTCGAGACCACCATGACGGCAAGCGCGACCGGCAATCGATCAAGGGACAAATCCCCCATACCCGTTGGCGCGAATATCCGGTCAAGGCCCTGAAATAGGACCATAACACCTGATCCTGCAATTAAAACCCCTTGAGCCATCGATGTGATAACTTCAAAGCCCCCGTGACCATAGGGGTGCTCGCGGTCTGGTTGCTCCTGTGAAAGCTTTGATATTTTGAAATTTAGAAACGAAAGGATTGTATCAACGAGTGAATCAAGAAAACTTGCCAGGACGACGACGGATCCCGTCCACATGAACGCGCCACCTTTAGCCATTGCCAAAATCGCACTTATGACTGCAGCAACCTTTAGAGAATTCATAAGCTAATCCTCAAAAAAACTTTACTCCTCGGTCGACTGTCCAGTGTACCAACCGCGTCCAACCATAACAGGGCGATCCCTATGGCCATCTATGATAAATTCTTCTGACTCAAGAACTGAAAAACCTGGCCAACCGCTCTCACGCCAATGGGACTTCTCTGAAAACACCACCACTGGACAACCAGCGGTCGGTTTTTTCTGTCTAAAATTATAGTAAGACAGATGCTCTGGATCTAACGTTTCAACAATAGGATGATTTGGAAAATTTGCCGCAACTTGCGCTACAGTGAACCATCTAGGAGCAGCATAAACAACACCCCTCGCGCATGGCCGGTCCGAGAGTACATGACCCGTAAGAGACGAGTCCACCCAGCTCTGATCCAGCACATAATTCATCAAAGAGCGATCTTTTACGGCCTCTGGCCACAGCGTGAGCTCACCTAACGCTGCAGGCCGATCACCGGTCCACCGAAGAATGGCGCGCCTGGTCTCTTGAAGGGACAGCATGACAGGGATCACAAAACAAAGCGTGACACCGTAGATTCGAGCCGTCCATCGAAGTTTTCGAGATTTGGCCAAAACAGGTACGGTAAAGACTGCGAGAATCCATATGGACGGCATCGTCCAGTGGGGTAAGGCCTGACTTGTCAGGGAGAAAACCTTTAAGACCACTAGTAAAGGCATTGCCGTCCACAAGATGATCCCGTCATCAGGATTCCACCATGCTCGCCGCGTTTTATATGCGGACCATAAACCGACCAGAATAATCGGACCCAAAAATAACATTTCACCGAGTAATGTTCGGATGGCGGGCGTCAGTCCAAAGCCATTTTCAGATAAACCCCTCGTTCCCTGATACCTGATCGATACCCAGTCGTTTGTGATATTCCACCAAATAACGGGCGAAACAACCGTGAGACCCGTAAAAATAAGCCACGCCCAAAACGGCCATTCGCCGGCAAACCGTCTGGATCGTCGCCAGAATAGCCAGCCCACAAGCCCCGACGCCATGATGACGGCATGATATTTACTAAGACCTGCTCCGCCTAAGAGAAGTCCGAGGATAATGCCAGTCCACCATGGCAAGTAATCCCGGCGTGCAATCGCGATGACGAGCCAGAGAGCCGTCGTCATAAATAGAATAAGGCTTGCGTCCGGCATCAGCATGATGCCGCCGAGCGAAAATGCCGGAACCAGTTGGGAGACGATCAGAACAGCGCGCGACTCCATATTGGTCAAAACGCGGCGGATCAACCGCACGACCAAAGCCCCAAACATCAGAGTCGTCAAAAGGTGGATAAACGGTATTAAAAGCCGTCCTTGAAGAGGCCCTTCAGTCCACGATAACACCAGAAGTCGTGAGAACATCGACACCCAGGACACAAAAGGTGGGTGATCAAAGTAACTAGCCTGCGGAGCTCGCCCCCAGTCCCAGTAGTATGCTTCATCATTACCGAAAGGAATCTCGGCGGCCATCCAAAGTCTAAACGCCAACACCATCATAAGCACTGGCCACCAGAGTCTTGATGTCGTCGCCGAGAAGACATCACCCTTCAAAGCCTGCCAAAGTTTAATGTCGCCTTTGAGGTTGCTCCACGTGGGGCGCCAGCCTCGAGACACACAGAGGGCCCTCAAGTTTTGATCTGAAAACGGCAACACCCAGTGCCCCGCCACCGCGGCTGCAGGACGAAGCATAAAATCACGTTCAAGCATCCTGGGGTGCGGCACGTTTAAAATGGCCGAGTTATGCTCGATCGATTGTCCCGACTCGTTACGAATAAGCAAAATATCAAGATCGATATTTCGATTACCCCAACGGACGTCGCGCACTCGGCCAAGTCTTTCTTCCACATCAAGAAGCAAACGCATAAAGTCGTCTGGCAAAATATCAGCCGAGCAGATGAAGGCACCATTTAAAAAAATCTTATCGGCCGCTCCAATGGGTGCCGTCTCGACGAGTTCTGATGCTGACTCGACGCGAACACCACGCTCTCCTAGTAAATCCATGGCTTGCTGGACCAACGCACGTCGGTCGCCAAGATTACTTCCTACTGCCACTAGATACGAAAAAACGGCCATGCTTTAAAACTCACATGCCGTTTGGATGATTTTTAAAGTCAACCACGCCGGAACCTCGCACTTGACCTAGGGCTTTACTGTATTCCACGAGCAACTTTAAACAGTACTGCAGCCGCCCTCTTGTAAACTGATCCTCTTCACCGGTAGCTTGGGAACCGTTAAGAACAGTTTCCGCGTTTCGGACAATCACATGATCCGGTAGCCACACCAGCCGGGAATTTTTATAGGAACTAAGCCTTAACTCGGCGACCGGATAACTCCCTCCGCGAGCCGCTGAGACGGCCACGATAAGCCCAGGCTTGTGACCGATTTCTTCTTTGCCGGCCAACAAGAAAAAATTCTTCAAAGCAGCAGGCGCCATCCCGTGGTATTCGGGCGCAATCACCACAAACCCGTCGCAAGACTTCAGCTCCTCAGCGATAGGCCCCCAGATTTTTTTCCAGCCCGCATCACCAGTCCACACGCCCTCATCCCAAAATGGCAAAGGCTTTTCCGCAAGATCTAGAGTAAAAAACTGGGTGCCTTTATCCATCTCAGTCAAAAGTGCCTGGACTACACCCGCCACTTTTCGACTTTGACTTTTGACCCTTTGGCTTCCTACAATAATTCCTATTTTCATCAAGCGCCCTCTCAATACACAGCAAATTTTTAGCGAATTTTAAAATACTGCCTTGCAAAGTGCGACGCGAAGCGAACTCCAAAGCCGGTCTCATCTGTTGCCACGTGCCCAAGACCTCCGCCGTGCTCGATAGCAGACAGATCCACGTGAACCCACGGTGACTCCTCACCAGCAAAATGCATGAGAAACTGCGCCGCCTCAATGTGATCGACGCCGCCTTTTTCGCGGCATTGCTTCAGATCTGCCACCGTACTCTCTAGACACTCGGCAAAGTCTTTATCCATCGGAAACGGCCAGACGCGTTCGCCGCAACTTGATCCCGCTTTCACGAGATCAGAATGGAGATCAGAGCGGTTTGTGAAGACACCCGAAAAAGTCGTCCCAATCGCCCTCACACAGGCACCTGTTAGTGTTGCAAAATCCATCATAAGAGTTGGTTTGGCTTTCGATGCGTAGAATAGCGTATCCGCTAACACCATGCGTCCCTCGGCATCCGTATCGATAATTTCAATGGTCGTGCCTTTCATAGATGAAATGACATCATTTGGCTTATACGCCAAAGGCCCGATCATATTGTCAGCCACCGCAAGATACGCGGAGACTTTCACCGGCCAAGCCTCAATAGATGCGACATTTAAAACAGCTAACGCCACGGCACTTCCAGCCATATCACCATGCATGCCAAGCATGTATGCAGACGCCTTTAGAGAGTGCCCGCCAGTGTCAAACATCATGCCTTTGCCCACGAGCGCGAGATGCTTCGTGGTTTTTACTTTAGGAGTATAGGTCAGCTCAATAATTCCGTAATCTTTGTGGGCCGATCCCTTAACGACAGCGAGGAAAGCACCCGCCTTCATTTTTTCAAGTTGCTGATGTCCGTGGTGTTTAAAAGACCAGCGGCGCTCTTTAGCGAGGCTTCGAAGATAGTCTACGTAGTGCTTACATGTCAGATCATTACCGGCTCTTTTGGCGAGCCATCTCACAAGATTGGTCCCGGCCGTGGTTTCAGTGACGGCTCTTTCAGCAATTTTCTGGGCCGTTCTGAGATGAACCTTGCCAACGACTAAGGTGATTTCTAGAGAGTCGTCTTCTTTTTTAGGTTTTTGGGCTTTATCCTTCGTCGGGCCTTCGTATTTAGGAAATTTATAGAGCTTCGCCGCTAACGCAGACACCACGGCATTAGCCAGGTCATCTGAAAGGGCGCCAGC
>JBEIGW010000061.1:0-11859 GCA_040381655.1 Deltaproteobacteria bacterium | reverse complement strand
CCTTTCACCCCATTTGTGACGTTGGGTGCAGGCTACGAGGGTTGGCGTCGGGCCAAAGACGAGGGTGAGGGGCTTGAAGTCTTTGATGACTCGGCCAGCCCAACAATTAATTCATCCATGGGCGGCTCCATTCGCTTGGCCCGTTACGTCGCCCTTGTGGGCGCCATGAAGTCCACGACCTATACAGCTGCTCCGCCAAGGGTTTTTACCGGAGATCACCGTGCCGCCGAATCGCGCACGGATGAGCGTTTTGACCTGGGTATCGCTTTAATGTTCTAAATGATAAAATTTTATCCCCAAAATTTTTTAAGGATAGTTTTATGTCAGACGTGAAAACACTCGCCATGTTCCCCGGCCAAGGAAGTCAGTATCCAGGAATGGCCAAAATTCTTTTGGATAACTTCTCTTACGTCAAAGAAATCTTCCAAGAAGCAGAAGACGCAGCCAAAGCACCCATCACAAAACTCTGCCTTGAAGGTCCAGAAGATCAGTTGAAACTGACGGCTAACACTCAGCCGTGTATCGTCACAACCAGTGTCGCCACGTGGCGTGTTATGACCAATGAAAAAGGTTTCAAGGCCGATATGTTTGCTGGCCATAGCCTTGGGGAGTACTCGGCCCTGGTCGCCTCCCAGCGTCTAGGATTTACGGATGCCATTCGCCTTGTAAGGGCCCGCGGTACAGCCATGCAAAAAGCCGTACCTGAAGGTACAGGCGCTATGACCGCTGTTCTTTCCATGGAAGCATCACGACTGGAAGATTACTGCAAGAAAGCAGCAAGTCCCAGTGAGCCTGTCGAAGTCGTCAACTACAATAGCCCCCAGCAGTTGGTGGTCGCCGGTAATGCTAAGGCTGTAAAGCGCCTCGAAGAAGCCCTCACTGCTGAGGCCGTGAAGTTTGTTTCTTTAGCAGTGTCGGCCCCGTTTCATTCATCCATGATGAAGCCAGCCAGAGCTGAGATGACACCACTACTAACGGCCACTAAGTTCACACAAAACAAAACAAAAATTATTCCCAACCTCACAGCTCAGATCACGGAAGACTACGGACCAGATTATCTGATCAAGCAAATTGACAGTGCTGTGAAATGGACTCAGACCATCGAAGTTTCCCACCATGCAGGAATTAATCACTTTGTTGAGGTCGGACCTGGCAAGGTTTTATTTGGACTAGCGAAAAGAATTTTACCCAAAGGTGATTTTAAGTTGGTACAAACCGACAATGTAAAAGATTTTTTGGGATAAAAAGCACGGGACTTAAAACGAAATTAGAATCGCTAAAACCCAGCACTAGGGGAAATCAAGATGAATAAGCAGATACAAATCACGAAGACTGAAGATGGACTCTTGCTTTCGAACCTTCCCGAGGGGTTTGGCCAGGCCTCGTGCCAGGCAGTGGTCCTTGAACAGTCTAAGCTTCTCATCCATGCTGGTACTAGCGACGTGGCCTCGGCTATCACTCTGAGCAAATGTTCGGGCGAGATGCTTTTTGATTTTTTGTTAGGTATACATCGACGTGAGTGGACGGGAAAAGTTCGCGTTGAGTCAGGCAAAGTGGCAAAATCTTTGTTCTTTAGAAATGGTGACTTCATTTTTGCATCATCAGATCTGATAGATGATCGTTTGGGCGAAGTGATTTATCGCGATGAAATGATATCTCTGGATCAGCTCACGTCTTTTGCCGTTAAAGTTGATCGAAAAAACAAATTCGGTCAGGTTCTTCTCCGCAGCGGTGCTTTTACCAGTCTGGATCTGTGGAATGCTCTCAAATCGCAAGCTAACGAGATACTTCGCAGTGTGTTTCTGCCCGATAGCTGCTACGTCGAAATCCATGGGGGATCGCCACCTATTGCCCTGTCGTTTGAGGATCGAACACAAGAGCTCATTGAATCAGCCTATTTATATGGCGCCAACTATAGAGTTTTCAAGTCTAGACTCAAGCCTAGTTGTTCGATTTCAGTCAAAACGCAGTCCCCCTTTGCAAAAGAAACTAAAGGGACGTTTCTGAGTGACATGCTTGAAATGTGTAGGGATAAGCCAACTTGGGACGCTCTACTTAAGAAAAGTAAGCTTTCTGAGACAAACACAATTGCTACACTTATGAAGCTGTTAGCCACTGGACAAATACAAATTAGCGGCATGTCAGAAGTGGCCGCGCAGTCTCTAGCAAGCAATCAAGTTAAACTCGATAACGCCATTGGTGTTTACAAATCACTTGTAAAAAAAGCGAGAGAAACATTTGAAAAAACGTCTATAGAATTTCCAATTAATGACTTGGCATCATTTGCGCTTACATTGAACTCAGACGGCGGAGCAGCAATTTTTCTCGATGAGAATGGTGAATTGACCACGGATTCTGTCATAAATATCTATCAGCAATGCATAACTAACCGGTTCAGAGTTGAATATTTTCAACTGAGGATCGAGGCACTCTCCCGATTCTTATTCCAAGTTTCAGGTGACCTTCTGCCCGCGGAAAACATGGGCGCAATCAGGTCCGCCGCTCCCGGAGTTTGAGTGGATCGTAGGAATAATTAGCTAGCCTTGACCAATTTGATATCCGCTGCAGAAGACTCAGCGTAGTACTTCTGCAACGCCTCATTGATTCGATACTCGCTTGCTATCACAGGCTTAGCGAGATAATTTGTTCGAGCATTAAGCGCCTTGATCAAGGTCTGCGACAGGGGTCGACCTGTAGCCACAATGAGATTATTAGCAGAACGCTCGATGGGTATCACGCGTAGGCTGCGCGCCACGTCGGCTGGTATTAGGTCTAAAATGGTTTTCTGAAGATCTTTATCCTCAAGGTGAATAGCTGGGCAATTAAATACCTGGGCAAGCGCTTCAATAAGTGCTCTGGAATCAATTTTCCCCATGTCCTCAAGAGCATTAAGATGACTTATGTTTTGAGAAATAGCTTGGTCCTGAGCATTCTTTAGATCCACGTCTGTGAATCCAAGGCTCTTTAGTTTTGCGATGGCAGATTCCGGCAAGGTTTCGCCGCTAAAATCTGGAAGATCATCAGCTGAAGAAATAGCCACCTGATTTGCCGTTGCATGGGCGACGGAGCCATCCTGATCTAGAATGTCATTTAGCTCGCCCGCATCGCGCATCTTCTTCAACTTATTAATCACAAAGTTCTTTGTTTCACCAAACACAGCCTTCATTGCGGCTGGGGCCATTTGTTTGAGTAAATCCACTTCGTCTTTAATTAATTCAACTCTACGACGGCTGACTGATTCCCAAACTATCGCAGCTTGATCATCGGGCACACAGCAGATGATTGATGCGAGCTGCTTATTGTTAAGATTTTCAAGCATAGACATACGTGTGTCTGACGGGAGCTTGAATAAAGTATTGACGGTTATCACAAATCCTTTTAGTTGAGCACGCAGCACATGACTTTTGTCCGAAAGCTTATCCACAGCTTTTTCGGCGAGTTCGCCGTCCATTGTCTCAAGAATTTTTTGATAGTATGGCACATACTTCTCTTGAACGTCTTCCTTGCGCCCACCTAAGTATGAGTCGATTGCGGCGATGATTGAACTATCCATTTCAACAGATGATTCAACATCTGCAACTTTGGAGAGCATTTCCATGACGGTCTCGATCTTGTCCGGATTTTTTTGACCATATACGGTCAAGAGGCGACCCAATGCCTCAGAATCGAGATAGAACATAAATCTAGGCTTAAATTGGTCACCTAAACTCATGAAAATATCGTAATAATCCGCTTCCGAGAGCGCCAACATTTTTTCAGTCATCTTGATGCTCATCTCTCCACGAAGATTTCCAAAACCTTCGGCAAGCAATTTGGTCTTGATGCCCTCTCCGGCCTCAAGCATCAGCTCAGTTTTTGATCTTCCATAATCGCCCGTTTGTAGGAAATCCAGAACCGTTTCTCGGGAATGCTTCCCTAAACGTTTGAATAACTGATTTGATTTTTCTTTTCCAAGAAGCTCAAGTGTAGCCACAGCTTTGGCAACTGTGTCAGGTTTTTGAAGCATATCAGTGAGCGCCGTCAAAATAATCGACTCGGTACGCTCGCTCATATTGGTTTCGATCTCATCGTGCAGTCTTATAATTCTCTCGTGAATATCGCCGCCATTAGCTTGCGAGCCTGGTGTGGGTGACGATGTGGCAGCCTGTGGAATCGGTTGATTAAACGCATCCTTGGAGGGCTTCGAGTCCGTATCCTCTTCGTCAACATTCATTCGAATATTGCCACCCATCGATGATAATGCTGCTGCCACCGAAGTCATTCCACTGCCAATGGAGCGAATTGAGGAAGAGAAGCCTCTGCCTACGATAATAAGCACAAACGCAAGCAATAAAACCCCAGCCATTGCCGGTCCAGCTGCCAGCAATTTATCGACCAGAGCATCTTGCGAGCTTGGTTCCGCATCAACCTTTTTATCAGTCAGAGCCTCTGGTTGATCAGGTTTCGTGGTTTCGTCTTTACTATTTTCCTTGAGTAGTTTTGCCATCTTTAAATCATTTCGTTCACGTTCAAGAGCTTTCAGCTCTGTGAGAGCTTGGCGGAGGTCGTCTTGGGCCTTTTGAAGCATTCTTTGGGATTCGCCGTCGACGCTGGGTGAGGCGCTAATCTGCATATCTTTGATTGTAATTGAATCCGCAGTCGGGAGACCAAGATGACTCTGAACGAGCTGCACTAAGGTTGAACGTGTAGCATCGTCGAATTTTTTACTTAGCCAAATATCAATGTTCAGAGAACCTATCATTGAATTAATCTCTTCGGTCGATAAACCCTCTAGAGCATCTGCAGTTTGAGCGGCAGGTAGATAAGGTAAATCTGAATTAGCGACATCTTTAATTTGCACTGATGCTATTATGTAGAAATCATTTTGGGAAATGTAGCGACTTAAGACCTTCGAAGCCCGATCAGTTAAAACTTCAGCAACATGAGAGCCCATGCTTGCTGGTGCTGACGTCGCCTGATTCACCACTGTGCTTGGAGATTTCGTCTGACCTAGCGAAATCGTGCTGATGGCAGAAGTTAATGCCATTAGAAAAACATTCATCGCATAAAGTTTTAGGCGGTCTTGCATTGATGTTGCTCCCTGGCATATCATCGGTTCTCCCTCACAACACTTTAGACGCAAGCTATATTTGGAGACTGGTCATACATTTAACTGACGATACTTAGCTGTAAAAACCGATTTATTTACCAAAAAACCTAATTTATCAGGCTAGCCCTAAACCCAAAGATTGGAATAATGATTCGGCGACTCGGCCATACATGGTGCTTGAAAACGTGCTGCTAAGGCATTGATAAATCCTGCCGATACCAGCGATGATTGGATAGGAGACGTTTTATGCCAGAAATAATCAAGGCGGGGCTTTTAAATAGTGAAGCAACTACCAGTAGGTTTATGCTTTTACCGGTGGATAACTACGAAGCCAAACTAATTATTTTTGCCGTGATAGCCGTCACTGGTTTTGTCATGTTGCGCTGGATGATTAGAATATCAAGCGACATCACTAATATTTGTAATGAATTAACGCAGATTCACCTTGTATTCAAATCAAGAGAAAACGAGTTAACATCAGGTAGAGTTCGCGAAATTCTAGACGCGACCGTAGATCTTAAAGTTACAAGTCCATATTGGGAAAATTTCCTATCCGAAATATTGCCGAGGAATCCACAAAATTCAAACGCAAAGATTCAATCAGCTTCTAAAATAAACGTCCTTGTTTCCCCAAAAAATATAATTCATCACAGTATAGGTGTACGAAAATTTCTCTCTGGGCCACTAAATTCAGCAATATTGTTAGCCGCGTCCATACTCTTTCTCAATTGCCTCGCGGCTTTCTTGGCGGGATTTTACGGTGTGGATCGAAGCAACGTGGCCCAAATTGCTGATAATGCCACGTCTTTGATAGCGGGCTCAGCCGTTGTGTTTATGTTTATTAGCGGGAGTTTCATAGCAAGAGTTTTTTCCAAGCTTGCGTCCGAATCAGACGCGATTCGAGTGCTATTGGACAAGCATATCGAATTTCAAAGTGAAGTAACCCGTCTTGTTCAGTTGCAGCGCGATGTTTCGCGTTTGACTGTACAAGTCAGTTTGGTGGAATCAACCCTACTCAGTATGGTCCAGGCGAAAACGAGTCATGATTACAATAGTGCGCGTTCAACGCCAGGATCCCGCCAGCTTGTAGCGGTCTCTGGATCTACCGCCAATGTCGCGGCTAAAAAAGCTTCATTAGATAGAGCGGCTTCTTCCGTGCGTGATGTGGTGTCCCTTATAGATTCTGCATGCGACACAATATCCTTGGATATTGAATCAACTTATAGAAAGCTATTGAGTAAATATGGAAATGAAAATCACAAGCAATCAGAAGGTCCAAAAGTGGTGATTGCGGGAAAAATCGAGACAACACCCAAGTTGATGAATTCTGCGCGTCAAAGTTGGAGTGAGTGGAATGTTTGTAAAAAAACAAAGCCAGCATTTGATGAAGCGGCTGGATTTCTTGATTCTGCTGAAAATTGTGTTATCACCCTTACAAATCTCAAAAACAACATTATTGATTTAGGAATGACGCACTCGGACGAGATGCGACAATCCTCCACAAACTCAGAACTTAACGCCGTCACAAATAACTATATTCTTATGGGTGACGTAATTGCTGAAATCAGAAACACTATTGGAAAAATTTCGGTCAATAACCATGATGTCACGGAAGCTTGGCGAAACTTCCAGAATCAAGTTGAAAATCTAAATCGACACCAAAAAGAAAAACTATTTGCTGCCAGGGGAATCGTTTCAAATTGTTTCAAGACTGTTTCGTCTCAAATGAATCAGATTCAGGTGGATCTAAATAATCATTTGCGAAATATTTCTACGACGATTGGCCAGCAGTAGAATTTAAAACTGACTTCCAATCCCAACATGAAGATCGGCCGCTAGGCCGGTTTTTTTATGATCAATGGCTTGTTTGATATCTTCAATCTCATCGCCGGAAAGGCTGCCTCCAGCGGGAACCTTTGCATTTGCCTCAAATGATTTGTTTACGATCCAGATTGGTCGGTAAATGGCCAAAGCGATTGATAGATTAAATCGATAAATTTTTAAAATCTGTGCCGCACTAGCTCTTAGAGAGAGTGCTGCTAATCTCGATCTTGCATTAGCGATAAGACCAGAGGCCAGTGGGTCTTGGCTGGTATCTCCAGCATCATAGTTGGATTTAAATTCGACATCACTCACATTGAAGTCCGCACCCAGTCCGAGATCTGTAAATAGAAATTCGTAAGGCTTTAGTCTCCATAAGCGCTGTCCCCAGATACCAAGTGATTCCCCAGACGTGGAAGAGTGGGCTTGTATGGATGGGAATCTGGCGTCCAGGTTTGAGTCAGCAGAAGCCGACACTTTTTGGTAATAACGCCAGCCAAAATTATAGTTAATTTCTCGGGGGTTCATGAATGCCAACTGTAATGAGAATCCGCTGGACGGTTTCTTCGTGACTTCCGAGGGATTCCATAAAGTGGATCTGGTTGGGTTTGTGTCTGGAATTGTTTCAAATATGGGAGCTCTAAAGCTGGCGGCCTGACTCAAAGGATAAAGCATTTGAGCTTCTACCGTAAATGCTCGGAATACGATTCGCTCTCGGAGCTCTTTCCAGGTCATGTTAGCGCGGTCTTTTTTAGAATCCCCCAGCTTCACAATGTCTGAAAGTCTATCGATGTCCGCATAAGGGTCTTGCGCGTTCTGATCAACAACTGGGCCTGAAACGGATTCGGCCGAACCGCCTGCAGAATAGGCATCAACATATGAAGGTTGCGGAGGTGGCCCTTCATAGCCTGCACTTAATTCACTTTCCTTCGCACTAGCCGCTGAGCTAATTGTTGGGGGTAAACTTGCTGGGTTCAATTTAGCCGGTCGAAAAACCGGCAACCCTTCAGATGATGAGCCTGGTGCAGCATCATCTTTCAAGTAAATTTCTTTTATAGATATTTCGCTGCCAAGGCGAATTCGCTTTAGCTCGTCTGCTGGCAATCTAATTGCGGCCTTTGTCTTGTTAACAAGAACAACTCCACTGCAGCTTATAATAAACATCTTATCGTCTAAAACGCATATGTTAGATCCTGGCGCTACGCCGTGGATGATCCCTTTATCAACAATAGCGAATGTCAGTTTAGGATCGATGTATTCGACCTTGGCCCCATGGGCAAGGTCTCCGTTTGCCAGAAGTAATGTAAATATTAATAAAATATTTTTAATTTTGTTATCCATTATTCAACTGATCCTTTGGCGTCACGAAGCAAATCTGTTTGGCCCCCTTCTCTGGCCAGGTCATTTTTTAGTAGAAAAGCATATTCAGAGATTTCAGGACGGTCTGTGCTCTTAATAACTTGTTCTAGTAACGTCATGGCGTTTAATTTGTCGCCCTTATTTTGCGCGAAAAATAGCGAACAATTCACCGATGCGGTTGAATAAGAGGGGCGTAGGGACTTAAGGGCGCCGCAGGCTTCTTGCGCAAGTGCTATTTGATTCGTCAGTCTATAGACAACAAGCAGTCCCGAAAGTGCAAGCCAATGATCCTTAATAGGTTCAAGAGTTTTACGAACGGCTTGTGAGTTCCCGGTTCTCATTAGTAGAAAACCTAGATTTATTCTTGCAGCTTTATTGCCATCATTTATCTTAATGGCGTCGGTCCACTGCTTGATTGCCGAATCAAAATCATTGCGTAAATATGAAATGATACCGCTCGCAGTGAGAGCCTCAGATTGAATTTGCAAATCTTTTTCGCCCGCAATTCTGCTCAAATAGTAACTTGCTAAGTCGAGTTTTTGCTGAGAAATCGAATCTCGTATGAGTTCAAGAATTGCAAGATTGATCCATGGTAGAGCTTTGGGGTCAGAGCGCAGAGACATGAGGCGTTGCGCATTGGAATTTAATTCCGTCGTGGATTTATTAGCAAGTCTAGCTGCTCGTATCAGGCGAAATAGGTCCTCAGGCGTAGCAGAGGAGTTGCCGGCCTTGTCTTTCATTATTTGATAATTTTGGTCAGCAGCTGATAAGTTAAGCTTAAACAGATCTTCTTTAGTCAGCACAGCTGTTTGAAAGATTTCTGGTACGGCGTTTTCTCCAGTGGAGTCAGCATTTTTCTGAGCAGTCCGGCAAGAGGTATTGCTCAGTAGTATTGTAAGAATCATGATCTGTCTAATTTTTTTTATTTTCATTTTTACTACCTTGCGTCATCCCGTCACCCGTAGGGTCTAGGTTAAATAGGAGGGGACTTTCAATCCAATCTTTGAATCTCACAGGACTGCCGGATAATCGCGCCTGGCCATCTACGGCCTTTACAGCGAATTCATTATAAATGCGAAATTTCCAAGAGGTTGAAAGTGCTTTTTCATAAAGCCTTAGGGCTGCGTCCTCAAGGGATACGGCCTGGGGGGCAAGGCGCCGCTTTACGTCTACTGGTTTGATACCTTCAATTAAAGGTGGATTTCTCAGCATCGACGCAAACACTTCGTGGGCTTGGGCAATCTGATAATAAGAAGCGGAGGCCCAATTAGGGTTCCCAATTTGTACGATCTTAGTCAACTGGAACTGAAGGTTGTCTAGTCCACGCTTCTTTTCTTCAATAGCTTTGATCAGGTTATCTAAGCGGCCATCTGTTTTACTCAAATTGAGATTATCGTAGATTGCTTTAGTGAAAAGAATATCACGATAATACAATTCAGAGACAAATTTCAACGCCTCACCAGAAACCTGGGACGGGCCCTTTGAATAGATGGATTTGATTTCGGAAGCAGCTTTAACCGCGGCAGAACCATTTCGTTGGTTTGCTACATATAATTTATAGAGTGCTATTATCTTCTCATTTGGTGACAACTCAAAAAACTTAATGTAATTAACATCAACTAGAACCTGCAAATAGTCTACGCGTCCCTCATAAAAAGCTTTCGCGATAAGTCGCTCTATTGCACTCTTCGCCGATAATTTGTCGCGAGTAGAGAGCCCGCGACAAGCATCAAGAGCCTGTGCAAGCTCAAGAATAATCGAGAATTCGCAAACCTTTTGTTTAGCGATTATTGACCTGGCGCCAAGGGTTCCAAACTTTCGATCGTACAACTGATACAAGCTAGCGGCCTGATCAAGTGCAAATTTTCTCTCATTTAGGTCTGCCGCAAGGAATGTGGCTTCCTCAGCCTCACGGGCGTCAGGAAAGATTTTTAGAAGCAATTTTAGTCCATCCCCGGCCAGGTCAAAAAACTTCAGACTGTCAGCCGTTTTTGATGCCGAAAGCAGAATTCCAACGGCCCTGGGATCTGATGGGAATTGTTGTACAAGTTCAATCAATTTGCTAATCCGTACGCCGGAGCTAGCGATGTCATTAATCTGCTTTAATTCAGCGTCGAATTGGAGTGTTGAAAGATATGATTTGGTTGCAGGGTTATCTGCGTAAGCCTTAATAGCTAGATATTTTTTTGCAAGAGCCAGCTGCTCGGCTCCATCCTTTTGCACAATGCCGAAAACTAATTTCATGCTCTCGAGAGAATCAGGGAGGTCATTATAAATCGTGATTTTACGGTCAAGTGCTCCTTTGCCGGAGGCAAAATCTTTTTCCGATAGAAAAATCTTTGGCAAATCCATGTCGCAATATCTTATATACTTACTGCGGCCATCATAAATATCGATAAGTTTTTTGCATGCTTGTTTAAAAATATCCGTTTGAGAACCCTTTGCTAGAGCCACGGCATTTTCAAGAGTTATTCTGTGGGGGTTAAATTTTTTTCCATTCTGCTGATTGATAATAAAAAAATCTTTTTCGGGTTTATTGCCTAGCAACAGAAATTGTCTAGCCGCCTCTGAGGATTCACCTTCCTGGTGGGCAAGCTCAGCACGAGCCCAAATTGTTCGATTTTGCTCCCCCTCGTCTAGAGAAAATTTCTCAGCCATGGCAAAGAAGCTATGCGCCAATTTAAAATGCGCAGGATCCTTTTTCGCCAGAGCTTCCAAGAAACAGGACTCTGCAAGTCGCAGCACGGAATTTTTTAGGTCATTACTGGCTCGTGCATCCTTTAGCGACTCGAGTAGCGATCGAGCGCTCTTCTCTGAATCGGCGAATTGACCATATTTTAAATGTGCATCAAGCACCAATACAGAAGCATATTTAGCTTGCGACAACTTGCTGTAGAATTTTACATAATATACGAGTGCAGAAATCCCGGACTTTGACGTGGATTCGTTGGTAATATTGGTTTTGCCGAATTCGAGGTAGAGGTCTGGAATTTGCTCCTTGAATCCAAGCGCCTGCAAAGCCGCATGGCCTGATTCAAGATTGCCAAGCTCAGCATACATCCGGATAGCCAACTCGACACAAGCGTTTCGAAAAACGACTTGTTCTTTTGACTTTTTTGTCGTTCTACTTGCTTTGATGTTTTTCACTGGAGACGGGACTTGGGACAAAATGGATTTTATGGTAGCAATGCCTTCTACGGTCTGATCGGCATCGAAAAGAGTCCACGCAAGTTTCAAATTTGCATAGGCTTTTCTCCTAAGTTCTGGGTGCCCGAGTGCTGCCAGTAGATAGGGGCGTGCGCCCTTAAAGTCTAGCTGTGACAATCGATAATCAGCAATCAACAGATTAATTTCACCAGCAACAGGGTCAGTACGTTTTTTGCTTAGAATGGCTTCAAGTTTATCTATTGCGGTTTTATCACCAGCATATAAGCCCTCCAGCAGGCTAGACACCAATAACGCGAGGCCATTTTTCTTGCCTGACTTGGTTGAAATCAAGCAGGATGTGCTCCCAAGAAGGCGACAATGCGCTCGGCGTGATTCAAGCTTTGTTTACATCCCAAACGAACGACAATCTGCGAAACTTGGTG
>JBEIGW010000060.1:0-12051 GCA_040381655.1 Deltaproteobacteria bacterium | reverse complement strand
GGGTAAAAAAAACCGGAGCAACTGCTCCGGTTTATGCCTAGAAAGGCTCTCATCAATTAATTTAACGCAGACTTCAGGGCGTCCACTTTATCCAGGCGCTCCCAAGGGAATTCGTCCCTGCCAAAATGCCCGTACGCCGCAGTGGTTCTATAAATAGGCCTTAAAAGATCAAACGTTTCAACGATTCCACGTGGTTTACAGTTGAAAACCTTGCGTGCAGCAGCGGCAAGAGCTGATGTTGAATGCTTTCCAGTACCGTACGTATCGATGAAGATAGAAACAGGCTCTGCAACGCCGATGGCGTACGCCAATTGTACGAGGCATTTTTCGGCTAGTCCTGCAGCAACGATGTTTTTAGCCATATAACGAGCCATATAAGCCGCCGACCTATCAACTTTAGTGGGATCTTTTCCGGAGAAGGCCCCCCCCGCCGTGGGCGCCGTGTCCGCCGTAAGTGTCGACAATGATCTTACGTCCAGTGAGGCCACAGTCCCCTTGTGGTCCACCAATCACAAATCGACCAGTCGGGTTAATGTAGTACTTTGTATCGCGCAGAAGCTCTGCCGGAATTGTTTTTTTGATGCAACTTTCAACGACGTACTCTTCAAGTTTCTTGTGGTTTACATCGGGTGAGTGTTGCGTTGAGATAACGACAGTTTCAATCCTAGACAGCCGTCCTGATTTGTATTCCGCCGTCACCTGACTCTTCGCATCTGGTCTCAGGAAATTAACGTCCTTGCTTCGCCTGAGGTTGCTCAGTCGTTTTAGCAACTGGTGGCTATAGCTGATAGTCGCAGGCATGAATTCTTTAGTTTCATTGCAGGCAAACCCAAACATCATGCCTTGGTCGCCAGCACCCTGCTCCTTGTGGAGTCCCTCACCTTCAGTCACGCCCATGGAGATGTCAGGTGACTGTTCTTCGATAGCGCAGATTACGCCGCAGCTCTTGGCGTCAAAACCGAGATCTCCGTCTGTATAACCAATATCAGCGATCACCTCGCGAGCGATTTTTGCATAGTCAACTCTGGCCTTTGTGGTGATTTCACCAGCAATCACGACGAGTCCGGTCTTAACCAAAGTTTCGCACGCAACTCGGCTGAATTTATCCTGAGCCAGTAGGCCATCAAGAATACCATCCGATACCTGGTCAGCCACTTTATCTGGGTGTCCCTCACTGACTGATTCAGATGTAAAAAGATAGTCAGAATTATTCATGCTTGAAGACATTATAAACCTCTCTTTAAGTGGAGTTTTATTTGGCCATTATCCAAGAAAAACGTTGAAACAATACCCGTACTACTGCCGTCTTTAGATTTTAATAGTACTTCGCCATTTGTAGCCAAAGGCGGCAAGCCTAACCCAGCGATTTCGCCGATAACAGACTGGCCGTCGACCAACCTTTTGTGCAGCACCATATCATCAGGTAGCCAGGTGGGCAAACCAATTGCAAGCCGGTCTAGGGGGATCAAAACATCCTCCAAAGCCGTCGTCTCCCGGGAAAGTTGCTCAATAGTTGCGCAGTCGCTAATCGTAAATCCAGCGCTTTGTAGCCGGGTTAATTTAGTAACATGCGCGGTCGTCCCTAGTTTCTCCGCTATGTCCAGCGCAAGCGTTCGAACATAGGTCCCCTTGCTGCATGCAACCGACATTTGGATGAACGGTAAATCTACGGAATCGATGGTAAGTCTTTTGATTTCGACCTCACGCGAAAGATCAGTCAAATTCAGATCGTCAGGACTAGAGCCATTGCGGGCGTATTTGTAAAGTTCTTTGCCTTTGTACTTTACCGCAGAAAACATGGGTGGAGTTTGTCTGATAACACCAAGGAATTGAAGGATTACAGCATCTACCATGGGCGGCGTTACGTGTTCCCAAGGCAACTCAAGCACGACCTTTCCAGAGGCGTCTAAAGTGTCCGTGGCTGTTCCTAGTTTGAACTCAAAGCTGTAGGCTTTGGTCATCTTAAGAAGATAGTCTTGTAACTTCGTCGCCCTGCCCAATAGCAGTGGAAGAACGCCATCTGCATCTGGATCGAGAGTACCCACATGGCCGAGTTTTAATCGACCAAATCGCTTAACAAGAAGTCGGCTAACGTCTTTTGACGTCATCCCAACTGGTTTATTAACGGGTATGAGTCCCGATAAAGCGCTCGGAAACTTGGCGTCCATGTCAAGATTCACTCACTGGTTTTTGCGCTCGTTTCGAATCAAATCCAGCATCGCATCAACGGAGGCCCCGCGTTCTGCAGACGTATCGAAGAAAAACCTCAGATCAGGGACTCGCCGAATATCGAGTGCCTTTGCAAGCTTAGTCTTGAAAACCCCAGAAGCCCTGTCGAGGGCTATCCTGGTTTCTTCCTGTTTTTTGGGGTCGATAACGCGAAACTGCACCGAAGCCAATTGCAGGTCTGGACTGAGCTTTACGCCTGTGATTGTAACGAATGCCAATCGCGGATCATTAAGCTGACCACCCGTCAGGCAGCTAGCGATGATGTCCCGTATTTCGTCGGCCATCCGCTCTTTTCGCAGTCCCATAATTTCGCCTCTTTATTCAGTCTATAGAGTCGGGGCTGTTTCTTGGAGCTCGTAAGCTTCAATCACATCACCGACTCGGATATCTGCGTACCCATCAATACCAATACCACATTCGTAACCTTGAACGACCTCGCGGACGTCATCTTTGAATCGGCGAAGTGACGAGATTTTGCCGTTGTATATGACGACACTGTCACGGATGAGTCGCAGTTTTGACTGGCGCGTGATTTTGCCATCCAAAACGGCAGATCCTGCAATGAGACCGATTTTTGGCACGCTGATGGTTTGGCGAACTTCGGCGTGACCAAGCACGCTTTCGGTGACGATCGGCGGTAGTTTACCGGCCATAATTGCTTTTACTGCGTCCACGAGCTCATAAATGATCGAGAAATATTTGAGAACTACGCCGTTCTTGTTGGCGACGTCGTCTAGCCCGCGTGCTGCTCGAACGTTGAAGCCGACCATGACGGCTCCGGTCGTCGTCGCCAGAGCGATATCGCTTTCCGTGATTCCGCCGACTGCGCGGTGAACAATTCTGTTCTGGACCTTATCGCCCGACAGCTTGTTGATCGCTTCACACACGGCTTCAAGAGAGCCCTGCACGTCCGCTTTCACGATGATGGCAAGTTCTGGTCGCTCGCTTGTTTGAACTTTGGCAAGAAGGTCTGCAAGGCTTGCAGCACTAGATTTACCAGCATGACGTTTGCGTTCCTGCTCATCTCTAAGCGCCACCACTTCGCGAGCTGTTCGCTCGTCGGCCACGGCATTAACGCGGTCGCCGGCACCAGGTACGCCGCCCAAGCCGATGACTTCGACTGGAGTGGATGGTCCAGCGGTCTCCAAACGTTGCCCGCGATGATCGGTCATGGCCCGGACTCGGCCAAACTCACGACCTGCAACAATGTACTGTCCTACCTGTAGTGTACCCGACTGAATCATGATCGTCGCAATAGCACCTCGCCCTTTGTCCAGGTGAGCTTCCACTACTGCTCCAGCTGCTGGACCCTCGTAGCTTGTTTTCAGGTCAAGAACTTCGGCTTGAAGCAAAATAGATTCAAGGAGGTCCTCAAGACCAACTCTTTGCAGAGCAGATGTTTTCACGAATTGGTTATCACCACCCCACTCTTCGGATTGAATTCCGTGTTCCGCCAATTGGCTAAACAGGCGATCTAGCATGAGGTTTGGTTTATCAATTTTGTTTACAGCAACGATAATGGGCACGCCCGCCGCTTTTGCATGGCTAATGGCTTCCACTGTTTGCGGCATAACACCATCGTCTGCAGCAACCACAAGCACAACAATATCCGTAAGACTAGCTCCCCGAGAGCGCATCGCTGAGAAGGCTTCATGGCCTGGCGTATCGAGGAAGGCGATTTTCCTGCCGTTGTACTCTGCAGTATATGCACCGATGTGCTGGGTAATGCCTCCAGCTTCGCCCGAAGCTACACTCGCGGATCTGATGGCATCCAACAGCGAGGTCTTCCCGTGATCGACGTGACCCATGATGGTCACAATAGGGGGACGCTCTTTTAACTCGCCAGTCATTACAGGAGCGGACTGCGATAGCACATCATCAACGGTTTTCTCTTTGTTCTTCGTTTCAAAACCAAACTCGGATGCGATGAGAGTGGCTGTGTCGAAGTCTAGCTCTTGATTAATTGTGGCCATCACGCCCATAGCCATGAGCTTTTTAATGACTTCAGTGGACTTGATAGCTAACTGTCGTCCAAGTTCGGCGACCGTGATCGCGCCTTCCATTTCAACGACGCGGTACTGAGCGCGTGGAGTTGTGATTTGGGTCTTCTTTAGATCGCGTCGACGACGCATATCTCGTTTGTTGCGTAGCGGTGCGGACGGCGTAAATACCCTTGTTTGAACTTCCTCTTCCGGAATTTCTTCCGCAGGTTCATCAGTTTCTTCAACCTGACTTAACAATGTCCTCATGTTCAGATTGGCACGTTTTTGTTTCGCGATCTTGGCAGATGGTTTTTGCTGTTCCTCATCTTCACGTTCTTCAAAACGCGACTTCTCTTTTCGAACTCCCCACTCGTCCACCTCCGCTGGGAAAGCGGAGATCGTATCACTAGGCGCAGTCGGGCCTGTTCGTGGTCCCGGGCCGCGCGTCTGGGTTTGTTCTGTACGACCTCTTGACGACAACAAGCCCATACCGCTAACGCGAACGCCCCGGTTGTCTTCCCGTCGGACGGTCCGGTTGCCTTGAGCGTCGGTGGCTTCTTGCTCTCTGCGGCGCTGTGCCTCGATTTCCTCTGGAGATGCCCTCCGGACGATGGTCGCACCACCTGAACTTACGGGTTTTTTACGAGCTGTGTCATCACCTGAGCTGGTGGCCGGCTTGGCGGTAACCGGCTCGGACGATGTTCGTGCCGTTTCTGGGGCGGAAACGGGCGCAATCTCGGCTGGAGTCGGGGCTGGGGTTGGAGCTGGGGCTGGGGCCACAACATCAATCTTTTCAGCCGGCAACTCGGTCGAGGCTTTGCGTACAACTGGGGCTTCGGGTGCCGGCGCGGCAGCTTCACTTTTTGCCACAACAACCAGCTCGACAGCGGGCGTAGTTACCGTTTCAGCCGATGCCGCTGCTGCGGCATCGGTGGCGGCTGCCCCTGCGCGACGCCTAATGACGACCGTTTTTGCTGCAGACGGGGCTGCGGAGCTAGCCTCAGCCGTTGTGCCTTTAACAGCATTTTTCAGTTTAAAGGCCTCGTCATCACTTAGGGTGTTCTGCGCTGTGTTAATCTCAATACCAAGGCTTTTGCCTTTGGCTTGCAGAACTTTCCATTCAACGCCAAGATCTTTGGCTAATTCATGGACTCGTTTTTTTGACATGCGTCATTCGTCCTTTTAAAAAAAATCACTTTTCACGTTCCACACGTTTCAAGCTCAGCGCTGTAAGTACCTGTCAGCAGCCATTTGAACAGTGCGAGCTACGCCAATAGAGAGCCCCGATCGTGACGCCACCTCTTCGGCCGCATCGGCGACAAGATCTCCGATGGTCCCGTAACCTGCATCAGCAAGTGCGTGCGCAGTGGCCTCGCCTACGCCGTCAAGTTCAAGGAATAGAGTAATTCGCTCGTTCCGGGCAGAGTCGTATCCTGTTGTTTCGCGCGCATTGTCTTGACGTGTCGGGTCAGCGCTGGAGTTGGCTAAGAAATCGTCGTGATCTGACTCTGATGGAGCTTGTTTTTCTTTCGTGGTGCCGATGCCTTGAGCCATCATCATCTCTTTTGCAGCTTCAACGACAGCGTTTGCTTCTGTTTCATCCATATTTAGTAGACGTACAAAACTACGCGCACTCATCTCGGCGACTTCTGGAATGGTTTTGATGCCCTCGTTGACCAAAATTTCGGCTCTCATCATGCCGACTCCAGGAATCGATGCGATAAGTTCTTTGGATCCAACAAGTTCCTGAGCGAGGCGGGCCTCACTTTTAATGTCAAGTCGCCAGCCTGTAAGCTGCGCTGCAAGTCTGACGTTCTGACCACGTTTACCAATGGCAAGCGATAGCTGGTCATCAGCGACGATGACTTCCATGCTGTGATTATCTTCATCAACTATAACTTTGGTTACCACGGCCGGATGAAGTGCATTGCAAACAAATCTCGCTGGGTCTGCATCCCAAGGAACAATGTCGATTTTTTCACCTGCAAGTTCTTGCCTTACTGACTCAACTCGCGCGCCTTTAAGACCAACGCAGGCGCCAACTGGGTCGACGGCACTATCCCTGGAATGAACGGCAATTTTTGTTCGGAAACCTGGATCACGAGCCGCACTCTCGATGGTTACGATACCGTCGTAGACTTCCGTGACGTTTTGCTCGAACAAGCGAATAACGAAGCCAGAGTGAGCTCTACTCATGACGACTTGTGGGCCGCGAGATGAACGCTTTACTTCAAGTACGTAGCCTTGAACGCGATCTTTAACTTTGTATTTTTCAGTAGGGATTTGCTCGCGGTAAGGAATGATCGCTTCGGTTTTTCCTAAGTCAACGACAATATCGCTGCGCTCAAACCGTCGCACGGTTCCCGAGAGGATTTCACCCACGCGGTCTTTGAATTCCTCGTATACTTGTAGACGTTCTGCATCACGTACTTTTTGTACGATAATTTGTTTAGCTGATTGAGCGGCGATACGTCCGAAAGCCGATTTATCCAACTTAACGCCGATAGAATCTCCCATTTGTGCCTCGGGATCGAGCTTTGCAGCGTCTTCTGCATCAATCTCAAGGTCTTCGTCGGCAACGTCGTCAACGACTTTACGAAACTGAAAGAGCTCAATTTCATCGGTGTCGGCATTGTAATGGGCCTCAAGGTCAGCTGTCGGGCCATGATTACGACGCGCTGCGTGGATAACCGCTTGCTCAAGTGCATCGATGATAACTGCTTTATCCACGTTCTTCTCACGGCTAACAGCCGTAATCACTGCCTTCAGTGCGCCTTCAATTTCATTTTGTTCAGTAGTGCTCATAGTTCCAACCTTTTGCTCGATACTCACCAGTGGGTGAATGTTAAACATTGTCGTTATCGAACCGCTGTCCAATCAACGACCCTATTTGCCTTTAAAACCATACTCCAAGGAAAGCTCCAGGCTCCCTCGGTTGTGGACATTGAAATCATATCCTTGTCATCAATTGTCGTGACTCGGCCTTTGCCCTTACGGCGATTCATGTACTTTTCTGTCAAACCGACACTGATCTGGCAGCCTTCATTCTTTGCTGTAGCAAAGTCAGACAGAGTGCGCACTGGGCGCTCAACTCCAGGAGAGCTGACTTCAAGATTAAATTCACAGGGGATCAATTCATCGAGCTCAACACGTTCGACGAGCAAACTGGAGACTCGCGTGCAGGCGTCAATATCAACGCCGTCCTTATGATCAATATAAAGTCTTAGTGTCCTAGTGTGCGCCTCGAATTCAGCATCAAGACAGACAAAACCATCGCCTTGGAGCATGGCTGTAACCATGTCGGCGATCTGGTGAAGTTTGTCTCGCGCCACTTTCAAAAGTCTCTACCTCTTAGCCAAAGTCAGAATAAAAAAACACCTTCCACATCCGGCCGTCGATGACTTCCCCCAAAAAAATCAGGAAAAGTCCGGTGGAAGTGTCTGGTGCAGCAAATCTGTGCGGTTTTTATGACGCTGGAAAGTTGCTAGCTTATTTAGCCAGACGGTTCAGAAGCAGCCTCTCACGACCCAAGAGGTCCTAATCGTTGCACTTTCAAGGCTGCTCCGCCGGTCTCGAATGGTAAGTCGAGAGGCGAGGTTGTAGCACGGGGGTGGCACTCATGGCAACAGTTTGCTTGTCCTAGGCGCATTTTGTTGCAAAGGGTACCCCGATTTTAGCGGTTTTGGTAGAATGTTAGACGAATCGACGGCAGATATTCTATGGCCTCCCTCCATTGTCTAAAGCGGTCAAATTTCTATGAGTTTTTTCAAAAAACTATTCAAAACAGACTCGGCCGTCACGGCCTCAAAAGATGCGCCGGAGCAGGTCCAGCGGCGATTACACCAACGCTATCCTTTGAATGTTTCTAGTCTATTTGTCTGTGAAAGTGACCTGCTCGGAACACTTCCGGTATCGAATATCTCGCATTTTGGCTGTTTTGCTTCCGTCGACAATCCGGAGGCGTTGTCGACAGATGTGAGCTTGCCGACCATGGCCAATCTGAGGGTGGCTGGATTTAGCAAACCAATAGAAATTGTTAAGATTTTGCCGAGGGCGGGCGGCGTTGGCATCGCCTTTAAACATGGTTCGATTGACGATTTTCACGCAATGCGTGATTTGATGACTCCGATCCATTGGGGTCATACGGCAGTAGCCATAGGTGAGGAAGCACTGGCTCACGGTGGCGTTCGCTCTAAATTTAGAGGTGAGGGCCCGTTTGATTTTGTTTTAGAGACAGATGCCTCAGGCGCTATCAGAAATTTGATGCTGACCTTTTTGACTCCGGGCGGCGTGTACGCAAGTGTTTCGTTTGACGGGGTCGATTTGGTGACCAGCTGGGCCATAGATCAAGTTGGAGTTGGATCTCGGATGGAGCAAACGACAAACGTTGATGAAGGCTTAGTCAGGATGGGAATCATAGCTTTGCTTGGCATTCCGCAGGCCTTCGGTCAGGAATGCGCAAGCATGCTCTATCAGCATCTTAAATAGTATTTTTGCTCTAAAAAACGAATTACTGGCCGCAATTTTTGCCGCTATAGCAAAGTAGCGCTGATGCCTCGTCGCTACCTGCGACCTTATGCCACCAAATTACAAAGTCTCTGATCGAGTATACAGGCTGATACTTCGCATTTTCAGCGTTAGCCCTCGTACCGAGAATGAGCTTACCGAGAAAGTCTTCGGTTTGAACGAAGTTTGATCCAGCCTTCAAGATACGAACGCCCTTACTAACCATGGGTCTAAAGCTATCAGGGTTTAACTTGAAGCCGCCGATCATCTCAGAGTTGTTGATGAGATCGATGTTATTTCGATCAACCACGAGCTTAGTTCCCCGAATAATCGCGTGACCATTTATGATGGCATGCCCGTTTATGATGGCGTGACCATTTATGATGGCATGCCCGTTCATCAACCAGTAGGCGTTTGCCACGTCAGGGATGCCAGCACCATTGTCGTCGGCAAACCCAAACACTTCCTGAAACGACCACTCACCCGATAACGACGCAAATCGCTGCGGGCTTCCAAAGCGCCCGTATGAACAAGAGTCGCCGTTTTTAAATATACGTAAAACGCGGTCGAACGGATTAAACACAACCTTGCAATCAGAGTTGTCGCTCTGCCAGTTTGACGGCAGGTTGGCGAGGCTCGTTAGGTCGACAGCAACGAGAGAGTTCGTGTCGTTTGGACGCTCCATGGAAAGTCCGACGACTTCGCCGTTGAGGTTAATGATCGGACCACCGGAGAGACCTGCCTCGGCGAGGTTTACTGTGGTATCGATAGCTTGCAGTTTGAATTTGATTAGGGGTCCGAAGTTTGACGTGTCGTCTGTCGGCCAGGCGTTGGGCGCTAGGTAGCCACGACGATGTGTAATGACACCCTTTCCTGAAACAGGGTAGCCAAACACGTCAAGAGCGACGTTGTTGTTCATGTTCCTAGCGATATTTAGTCCCAGGAGGTCAACGTCTGACATAGTGCCACTAGCAAGCACTTGCGTCTCAGCCTCGGGTGATAAGGCAAGAAGGGCGATATCGCTCTCCATATTCGTTACTAACAGGCGACCGGCCCGTTCATAGAGCTTACCGGAGATCAGAAGATCATAGGTCTCTCCGTCGTCAAATAGGCTCTCGGCGTTGTCTAATATGTTTTGGATTTGACCTCGAGGAGCAAAGCCGTAGCCAAGCGGAAAGAGATGGGCAGCCGTCACCACAAAGCGAGTGTTCGCCGGTAGTGCGCGGAGTTTTTCTGACATCTCAGATCCAAAAACTGGGAAAATAGTCTCGGCATTAGAGACGAGGAACCCCGACCCGAGCGAAAAGTTACCCTCCAGCGTTATCTGAACAGTGGCGCGCTTGGCTCTCTCACGATTGAAAACAGAAAGGGCCGGGTAGGGCGAATTTTCAGTGATGTTCAGAGATGCTTTGGCAGATGCTGGCACCGTGTTCTTTGCGAAGGGTCTCTCGAAATGAGGTGCTGACATCTCCGGAAGTATAATCCAGAAGACACCATTTTGATGCCCATAGTTTCGTCCAAAAATGTTCAAACGCGTACTAAGACCGATTGTCCCCGATGGAGTCGAAGGGGAAACATTGACGTCCATAAAACATCGAAATCCGCCGAGTGTTTTGGTGTCGTCGCACGCTGGTGCTGAGATGCTGACAAACCGGCCAGTCCATCCGCCATTAGAATTCGCTTTTAAAGCATTTTCAGGCGTTTCCGGCCAGGTTCCGTGAAGGTCAATAGCGATGCTGTCTGCCGAAATAGGATGTGAAAAGTACTGTTCAATCCGTAATGTCCGGTCTTCATTGGACGGACGCAGCACAGCTGGCACTCCAGGGGGGTAAACAAACCGTTCATCGGGTTTTTCACTTGTTTGCCACATCACCGAGCTTGTCAGGCGCTGTGGTCCGTCAAAAGCTTGCAAAGCCGTATCATAAATAACTGCTGAAATAAGACATACCCCGACGGCCTTCAATGTGCCGCGGCCTGGGCGCTTAACGAGGTTAAGTAGTGAACGTACAACGCTCATCATAGGACAGATCCTTTATCCTGACTTCACGTAAAGTTAACCGGAAACTAATGCCCAAGGTTATAGCCCTTATTTTGCGCGTAAAGCAAGCAGATTGGCGCCTTAGGGCCCTCTGGCCCACGGTCATCCTCTTTTTGGGCCATGGGTGATTATTTTTGATTCACAATCAGGCGCACCTGGGTATATAAACTTCGATATTTCCTAGGGGGATTAATAAGTTTTGATAATGTCGGAACGTTTGGATCAAGCTTTGCGGGCTATAAAAGACTGCCATACGAAAAGGCATTGGGATGATTTTTTTGCCAAGTATTTTGACGTGCTCTCATCTCATGCAAACCCAAAGCTGATCGGAGACATTTTTCGCAAACTAGAGAGTGATCCGCAATCATTAAACTATGATCCTCGGCTATGGGGAGCTTTATTGGTTGGCGCGACGTCATGCTGGAACCTTGAAGCCGGTGTGAACATTGCTGAGTTTTGTAAGAAATTGACAGTTCCAGTCGTAAGTATCCCAGCCGCTCAGGTTTTCCTTGAAGTTGGCAAACCTGGAATCAGTCGTGAGTACGCACAGCGATCTCTTCGTTTGGCCTCTATAAGCGATCTCGACAGAATTAACCTTGAGCTCTTGGTGGCTTCTAGTTTTGCAGAGGAAGGAAAAACTGACCATGCGGTGCGGGTCCTTTCAAAAGTTGTCACTCTAGTGCGCTCGGCTCAAATGTCGCATCGAGAACGAGCTGATTTTGTGATGCGGATGGGTCGATTGCAATATTTCATGGGTCGTTATCCTGAAGCAGCCGCTGCGTTCGAGGAGGCGGCTCCGATTTTGTTGGAGTTGCAAGATTGGGAGGGTGCAGCCAGAGCACTTTTCAACGCGGGCGCTTGTATTCAAAACAGCGGCGCAGAGAAGACAGAGGACGCTACGGCGCTCGTCGAAAAGGCGCGCAAGCTGAGTATTGAACATAACCTCCCGGGACCTCGTTCACACTGCGAGGCATTCTACGGTGTTGAGGCATTTAGCAAAGGTAACTTCATTGGTGCTAGGGAGCATTTCCGACGGGCTATGACGGTATTACCCGCGAGCGACAAATCGTTTCGCAGGCTTCACATCATGTCGTTTCTTAGTTTTACTTATTTCGCCATGGGTAAGTATGCTCTTGGCATCAAATTTGGCCGACAGACTATTGAATTGGCCGCTCTCGACGCTAGCGAAAGGTTTAAGACAAGATATCAAGCCCTGGAAGCTGAAATCCTCTGGGAGGAAGGAAAAATACCTGAAAGCATGCAGGTGCTTCAATCCGCGACTCATCAATTGGCCCT
>JBEIGW010000059.1:0-12081 GCA_040381655.1 Deltaproteobacteria bacterium | reverse complement strand
CACCCACTAACTCCACGACATTTTTTGCTGCCGCTCCCAACAAACTATAGTCTTGATTGACGAGGTTACTTTGCAGGTACCGAGCCTTTTGCATACAAACGGCGCACCCTTGGCTGCCAAACGTCAACACAAGATATTTTAACTGACGCTCACGCATGTACTGCCCAAGAGACAGCTCCGATGGGCTCGCTAGATTTTTTAAAATCACAGCATCTGCGTTGAAGGGCTTGGCTTCAGCCAAAGGCCTTCTGACTGTCACCTCTTTAGGTAGCTTTGCCGCACAACTAAACCCCGTCAAACCTACACAAAACAGCACTAAGAATAGTCGTCTTCCAATTTCATTAAGCTTTTCATGAAACATCATTTACCTCCGCAGGTGGGGCAAGATGTTGAACCGCCTCCGGCACCCGCAATCGCAAGGCGCTCGTTTGAACGTTTGGTTTTGCCGTAAGGAGCTGAAACTCTTTCAACACGTGCGTCATCCATGACTGGGTGGACCAAGTATTCTTTCTCGTATGGCTTGATGGCTCGACACGAGGACGTCGCTAAACCCGTAATGGCCAATAAAAAAAATAAGCATCCTGAGGCAGATTTAACGACGCCAACTTTAAAGTCAAACATGAGACGCACTCCTTTACAGGACCAGGCAAATTAAAACTTCACACTTCCACCGAACTCGACGGTTGTCGCGGCTCCTGCCCGGTTATGAATGTAACGTGTGGCTGCCACGTCCAAGAGTACAGGCCTTTCCGCTCCAGCAACCGTCACGTTATCAAGCTCCTGTGACAGGCCCGCAACGTAGCTATCTGCTCCAAACACCAAATGATCACCGTAGGCTCTCGTAAACTCATCTTCCCTGGCATAACGATAAGACAGCCGACTGTGTGCGTTTTTCCAAAGAGACTGAAGGTAGGCCACTGTAAACTGTGTTCCAGTCAACTCACCCACTGACATGGTTGTGTCGAGTTTGCCGAGATTTATCACCCGGGCTGCCTCACCGTGAACGGCGCAGTCACAAGGATCAATGAACTGTTTAAGTCCAACGGACCAAGAGCGAAGGAGTGGGCGTTCAGAACTACTCACTACCGTATAGTCACCAGATGCAATTGTTCGAGGATTTAAGATAGCCTTTATATTAAGACTTCCGGATGACGACTCAACACGAGGCGCCAAGGCTACCGTAGCCGAATCGTAGTCAAGAAATGAGTCCACAGGCCTCTCAGTTACTGACTTGGAACCAGCAGCTCCAACGCGTAATTGATCTCCTATAAACCACTGCCCTACAGACGCACGCACACTTTTTGATTTAGTCACGGTATCGCCAGCCACTGAGCCGCCCAACGAGACCTCCGAGCGTTTGGCAACCGTGGTCAAGAGATCCACGCCGAACGACGTCTCTCGCCTGATTCCTTCTTCAAAATGTGTTTGCATATATTTGTCGCTATTTTCGACGGACTCAGACTGGGCACTCAGAGACAGAGACATCTGCCCGTCACCACCGGAAAACGCTGGAGCATCAGCGCGACCGGTAAACTTGGCCATGACCCTCGATTCACCATCACTAGAACTGTAGCGACCGAGGCGCTGATCAATCTCATGCGCCATGCTCCTCGAAGAAAAGATCGCGATACAGGTTAGCAGCATTACGACTGGCGCGTAGACTCGTGCTAGCCAAAATTGGCGATTGTGTGTCTGCATACTAAACACTAGAGCTAGCCCTTTCCCTGGCATGCTGAAAAATAAGGCGACTTAGTCCTGTCTAAACCTGCAATTGCGCCTTAGTTGACAGAAGCATAAGGCAATTAATGCGTCTTATCAAGACAGGCCTGCTCAAGAAGTAATCGTTATAAGAATATTTGATGATCTCACCATCTATTTAGTTGACCACTATAATCTGCCTCGTTAAGCTCTGAGACGAGCAAAGTATTATATTGTGAATAGTTTGGTGCCGCCTAAAGATAAGGATTGTCTTTGGCTGCCGTAGTAGCGGCTAGGCGTTATCAACAGAACGGATGGTGATCAAGGATGATTACGCATGTTTCCGCTCCATGTTTACTGGTCGCCATGCCTAGCATGATCGACAGTAATTTTGCGCACACTGTTATGCTCTTAGCGGAACACAATAATGAGGGGGCGGTCGGATTTGTCTTGAACAGACCGAGTACGGTTCCCCTTAAATCCATGCTAAGTGTGATTGATCGTGAGATTCCTCCAGCCATTCCTGCTTGGTATGGTGGGCCGATTGATACCGGTACAGCTATTATTCTTCACTCGAGGAAACCAGCCGATGGCGATACTGAAATTGGCTCCAACATTTATTTGAGCACCTCGGGCCGTGTGCTCGATTCCCTCATCGCTGAAAGCGAAGTGACAATCAGGGAAAGAGCCAACGGTCAGTTGGTGCATGATATTCTAAATCCATACAGGTTTTTAGTAGGCTACGCAGGCTGGGGTGCGGGACAACTTGACGATGAGATTAGAGCGGGCTCCTGGCTTTTACATCCAGTGGATCAAGACATCATATTTAATACTCCCTGGTCTGACATGTGGTCTATCATCACCACACGCATGGGAATTGGTAAAACAGCGGCGGCTAGTGTTCCCCCGGTTGCCCACTCATCATACCTAAACTAAACTTCGAACCGACCGCACATTGAAATAGTGCGGAAATCGGTACTTTTTTTAGCTGTCATTTTGCTGATAGCTGAACATCATTCTTTTAATTCAATAATTTCAGCTAGTTAAAATATTTCTTAACGCCCTCAAAATTCCTACCGAAGACCCTCCTGACTGTCTCTTTGGGTCAGTCCGCTGAATTTATCTGGTTTTTTGAATTTATTTTTGGAGGAACCAACTATGGAACGCCGTCGTACGGGCTTGCTGAGTTTTGTTTTCGACAGACTCAAAGACAGTCGGGTTATTTCAGTCGCGTCTTTGGCCGTGATGCTGAGCGCATGCGGATCAGACTCCGATGGCCGCGTCGGCTCGAGCGATGCAGGTGGATTTGTCGGGCGCGACAAACTCGCTAAGCCACCTCGCGCATACTATGACGCCGTATTGTCAGATCGTATGCAACTAGCAAATTCTGGCTCACTTAAAACAGCTCAAGATCCGGTGCTTTGGCTTAACTTCGCTGGCGCAACAGTCAGTAAAGGCACACAGCTAGGTCAAAGTTTTCTACCTTGTAAGAATCAAGCCAAGATTCCTGCTGCCCAAATTCCTGCCTCCAGCCAACAAGAAATAGCTCATCTCGTGGCATCCTACTTCTCTAATGCGGGAGCGGGCGTCTCTGTAACGACTGAGCAGCCCTCATTAGGCGAATACACCACGATTCACGTCGGTGGCAGCTACACTGATCTGGGTTGTGGCTCTGCGGCTTCACCTGCAGGACTAGCTCCTTTTGATGTGGGTAACGCGAATCCGAGCGATATCGCTTTTGTGTTCCAGCAAACTAAGGATATTGAGTCACTTGCCAGAACCATCGCGCACGAGGCTGGCCACGCATATGGTCTAGATCACACAAATAACAAAGCTGATTTGATGTATCCTTGGGATCTTCAATCGGCCGTGGGGTTTGCAACAGGGGTTGCATCGTCTAGCAGTCTGCCACAGGATGCTGCGACACTTCTTCAAACAGCTTTAGGCACAGGGGTATCAACGCTAGCCGGCGTACCTGTTCTTCCTACGCTACCGGTGCCAGCGTTGAATCTTCCGCAAATCAACCTGCCACAAGCGTTTGCAAATCTACCCCCACAGCTGACAGCACTCCCAGGTCTTTCAAACTTTGCAAATTTAAACAATATCATGGGGGCCATGCCGCTCGCGATAAACAGCATCGTCGGCTGCGTCATACCAAATATCAGCGTGAATGGACTTCCCATCAACGTAGCCCTTCAAAACACACAAGGCGCATTGGGACTGATGACAGTTCTTTTGAACGCCTCCATGGGTCAAAACGGTGGTCAGTTCAACATGCTTCAGCTGGTTGGCTTGATTTCCGGATATCCCACGATGAATATCTCACAAATCATTTCCTTGGCCGGCATCAGCCTAAACGCAACTCAGTGTTTGGCACAGCTTGTTCCGATCAACATTCCTGGCGTGACGGCGAATTTACCTGGTCAGCTACAAACGGGAGTCAATGTCGCTCAGATTATGGCGATGACAAACGTGAATAATCCCGGTCAATTGATCGCCATGATTCCTCAGTACGCTCAAGTCATTGGCGCCACGTCCCAAGGAGCAAACGCACAAGCACTGATGAGCTTGGTTTTGATGGCGGTGGCCCAGCAGTATTCCACGATCTACCCAACTCCATAAACACTAGAGGAACAAAGAGTTGATGTGACACCGCCCGGGCAACCGGGCGGCTTTTTTATCGGCTGTGATATAATGACTAAGTAACCGAAATCATATGATTTTATGGCTTGTCTTCAAGCGTCAACATCTTAGAACAGATCAGCCTCAAAGGAGGTACGGATATGAAGTCGATTTACTGGGTCAATATGTCTCTCATTATATTGCTATCTACCTCTTACGCGTCTTGCAAAAAGCCAGATGATTCCGCAGCCAGAATAAAAACCTTAGACTCAATCGCGAGTGGATCTTTGAATATTGATGACTACCAGTGTGACGGGTCTCGGTCTGTCGCTATCACAGACAAGAAAATCGTATTCGACAAAAAAGACACCAAAAAACTTAATGAGGAAAAGAAAAAAGAGATTAGGAAAGCCGTTAAGGACTACTTTGCTACCCTCCCCGCAGAAGTTGAAGAGTTATTTCTAAAAATGGGAGGACAGGTGATGATAACTAATCGAACAAATGAGATTTGTTCGAGCTCTTTCTACGGCAAAAACCTTGATACCTCCAAGGGTGAACAAACTGATGGCTGTTTTCACTTCGTGAGTGATCCAGGTAAAAAGAAAACACCAATCTTCTCGGTGGTACAATCACCTGATGCAAAAAAGATAAGATATTATGGACCTCAGATTTTTGGATACATGTATGCGCAGTTTTACAGCCGTTTAACGATATCTGCGGGTAAAAATGGCCTGAAGATCGACGGAAATGAACCCATGGCACTGGCCACTCTCAAAGAGGACGTTGCCAACGCATTTTTAAGCGACATCCTCTCGACCAAGAACTATAAACTCGACGTTTTAGAAAATCTCATCGGGAAAAAGTCCGGCGAGGAGTTGAAAGGTGGCGATAGTGAAAAACCTCTTGATAAGCTTTCACATCTCAAGGACGAGGGGCGTCGTAGGCAGTTTTTAGACTATGTTTTCGCTAACTCGTTCCAATCAGCTCATTGCAACGCGAAATCTCTCTCTGTTGCAAACGAAAAATTCAAAAAATCGAGCGCACTGTTCGAGAGACTTGACGCGTCAATTAGCCAAACGTCAGCGGCTTTGACGGGCAAAGCTATTCCTCAAAAAAACGGAAAAAAAGATCCCAAAAAAAATGACAAGAAAGCTGAATTCGGTTTGACCGAGGGTGATGAACTTTCACTCGCTGGCGGGGACATTCTCTCAACTGTCATGCCGCTCGTCCAAAATATTATGAGCATGGTCGGCGCTGGACGCGACGGTCAGGGTGCAGAAGCGCCATTCATGAACCTCCTCAGTGGCGGCGGCGGGGGCAGCGCTGGGGGTACCGCGGGACTCGTCAGCAATATACTTGGTAGCGTATTCAATTTACTCTCTGATGGCGGGTGCGAAGGCGGAAACTGCGGAGGCGTCGCAGGGGGTTGCTCAGGGGGTGCTTGTTCTAGTTGCGGGAGCGGGGGCTGCGGTGGATGCTCGGGCAGCTGCCAATACGGTTAAGTTTCGTCACGGTCTAATTTAATATGCGGCTCTGCTCGGATCTAAGGCAGGCGGCGACATGGAATGCTAGTTCAAGACTTTGGGCACGGTTAAGACGGGGGTCACACCAAGTCTCGTAGCGAGATGCCAGTGTCGTATCATCTGGACCTGCCACCCCTCCCGTACACTCCGTTACATCGTCTGCAGTCATCTCAAGATGCACGCCGCCAAGCACGCTGCCGAGTCCATAATGAACATCAAACGTGTCTTTAACTTCAGAGACAATATCCTCAAATCTCCTAGTTTTGCGCCCATCTGATGCACGAACTGTATTGCCATGCATAGGATCGACAATCCATGTTACATGGATGCCCGACTGCCGAACGGCTTTAACAAGATCAGGCAGAAGTCTTCTCACATCTCTGGCACCTAATCTCGTTATCAAGGAAACTTTACCGATCTCGTTATGCGGATTTATTTTGCTGATTACATTGAGAAGATCGACACAATCGACGTCACTGCCAATCTTGACGCCAACCGGATTACCTATTCCTCGGCAGTACTCAACGTGCGCACCGTCTGCCCTGCGCGTGCGATCTCCAATCCATACCATGTGGGTACTTAAATTATAGAACCGGCCCATCTCTGGTACAAATCTTGTGAGGGACTCCTCATACGGCAAAAGAAGAGCTTCGTGGGATACAAAAAAATCTTTAAAACCCGGTACAGCCGAAGACGCGGAGCCAGCTTCATGAGAGCAAGACGAAATGAACTCAAGAGCATCCCTAAGGCCTAGGGTAATTTGTTCAAAACGTTTACCGTAAGTCCCTTTTGAAGAACCAAGCAGCTCCCAATGATCCATCTGACGAAGATCACCGAAACCACTGCCCATCAGAAGACGAATAAAATTTAACGTCGCGCTCGATGCATGATATGCCTGGAGGAGTCGGCTAGGGTCTGCTTTTCTCGAACTTGGTGTTGGCGCATAGCCATTGACAGACTCGCCACGGAAAATCGGCACCAAAGAACCTGAGCCATCGTCTTCGATGTCTACACTTCTAGGTTTTGCATACTGACCAGCCATCCTGCCGATCGGCACAATGGGCTTTCGCCCAGCAAAACCCATCACGAGTGCCATCTGAAGCAAAATCTGCAATTTACGGCGGATCACATCCTCGCGGCAGTCCTGAAATCGCTCCGCGCAATCCCCGCCTTGCAGGATAAACCTTCGTCCCATCCCGGCATCTGCCAGATACTGCTTCAAAGCCTCAATCTCGGCAGCGCCAACAAGCCCTGGAAGCCCCTTTAGCTGCTCCCCGACCAACTGCAGGGTGTCCATGGACCCCCAATTGGGCTGCTGCTGCGCCTCGAAGTCGCGCCAAGTGTGCGGCTGCCACAGAGCAAAAGCGCTGTATTTATTAGTATTATAGAGACTTTCCGGACGAATACTCATAACCCCGCTACGGTTGATTTCATAAAAAAACGACGGCCAAGGGCCTTTCTATATACTTTTTATTGCGATCTTATGCCAGTCCTTCCATACTGTGGGCCGCCAGCTGCATTAAAAGGACGTCCTGAATGCTATACCTGACATTTCCGTAGTGATTTCAATGGTGGACCTTGCCGCATTTATGCTGGCGTCTGGGCTTCTGGTTTTAGGTTTTAAAAGCAAAAAATCAAACCTCCTAGGGACTAGGGTTGGTTATGCGCTGTTTGCGATCGGCACCCTCTGCGCGACCGTTCACGCCCTACTGCTGGGAAACTCGGCCGTCTTGCTGGCCGCGGCATTAGCCTGGGGAACGGTTATCAGTTGGTTTGTTTGGCAAGTAGAACTTGTTGGCGCATTTACTGCGCCCGTTATTGCTGTAATTCTCGTGTCAGGCATTTTCTTTAGTGCAGGGGGTCACGGTGCAGCATTTACAGAGTCACAGCCCGCCATTAAGCTGCACGTTGCCACAGCCATTCTAGGGCAATCGTTCGCCATTCTCGCTTGTGGCCTAAGCCTCTTGTTTCTGTGGCTTGATCGCAAATTAAAGACTCGTCAGTTAGGCGCTCTTCCAGAGAAGTTTCCTGCAATATCGACTCTAAGCCGCGCCCTTGCCGGCACTCTTTGGATCGGTTTTATATTTATCACACTAAGCTTGCTGAGTGGATCCTTGTTCGCCCTACTCGGCCTCATACCTGCTGGAACAAACATGGCGCCAAAAGTCTCATGGGCTATTCTTGTTTGGGTCTGGTATCTGGCCATTTTGGTACTACGGGGCGTACTCGGTTACAGGCCACACAAAGTTGCACGCATGAGTCTTGTTGGATTTTTTCTGATGGCATTCAGTTGGTTTGGGCTTATCTTTTGGGCACCGTGGGGGAGCGCGTGAGAGAGCTTAATCATGCACTTTCGGCCTCTAAGTCCCGCGGACCAACTTTTTTTTGCGTTGGTAGCAATCACCGCACCGCAGGCATCAGTACGCGCGAGAGCTTTTACCTGACGCCCGTAGAAATAAATCAAGCCTTACAAGATGCAAGTCAACGATTCAAACTCGATGAATTAGCCATCTTGTCGACATGTAATCGCTGTGAAATCTTTGGCGTAGCTGACGGTCCAGAGAAATTAACGCCTGAATACCTCTACAGCATGTATCGCCATGTCCATATGAGCGCCCGTGACCAAAAAGCCTTCACATCTGAATCGCTAAGTCAGTCGCTCTATATATTGACTGGTCTAGACGCCGTAAGACACACATTCCAGGTGGCGGCCAGTCTTGATTCATTGGTTCCTGGAGAGACTCAGATTACTGGCCAGTTCAAAGACGCGATCAATCTTGCAAAAAATGCTGGCACGCTCGGCTCGATGCTCATTCGTCTATCCCAGGAAGCCCTGGGAACAGCAAAAAAAATACGCTCAAATACCGAAATTGGACGTCACAGGGTCAGTATCGCGCATGCTGCGATCGACTTAGCGCGCCGAGCCTCGGAGGATCTCGCGTCTTTAAAGTTTCTAATTCTCGGCGCCGGAGAAATGGCCCGAGTGGCTGCAGAATACGCTTCCAGCCACCGCCCCAAAGAACTAATAATAGCCAACCGAACATCGTCCAGGGCATTTGAACTCTGTCAGCATTTAGGTTACGGCGAATCACACGGCCTTGAAAATCTACAAAATCTCATTGCCAGAGCCGACGTCGTCATAACAGCCACCACAGCAGCTAGCTTCATCATCCGTCAACAAGACATCGCGAACGCCGCGAAAGGGCGAGGAGATGGCCCTCTGTTCCTTATCGACATCGCTTTGCCTAGAAATATAGAACCGGAGATATCAAATATTGATGACGTTTATCTTTTTGATATCGATGACCTCAGAGACGTCGTTGAATCTCACATTGAAAAAAGAAGAGAGTCGCTTGCCGCTGCTGCCGACATCGTATCGTCAAGCGTAACAAACTTTGAACAATGGCTTTATAGCAAAGACTTCTCTCCGATCATGTCAGCAACGTCTCAGTACTTCATGGATCTTTGTAAGCGAGAGGCTGAAAAGACTTTGGCTAAAGATATTTTTAGTGAATTGTCCCAGCGTCAGCACGAAGCCATTAATGCGATGCTCGAAGCCATCTCATCAAAAATGACGTCTGATGTCGCTCAAACTTTAAAAAAATTACCAGAATCAGAGGCTCGTCAACTTGCTGACGCACTCGAAACAATCTATAAAAGAGACTAACGGACTGCTTACATGACAGATAGACCATTCATTCTTGCCTCCAGGGGGAGCCGTCTGGCGCTCTGGCAAGCTAATTTTGTTGCTGAAGCTGTTCGTAAGATGGGACACGCCGTCGAGATAAAGACATGGAAGACAACGGGCGACATTGTCCAGGATCGTTTTTTGCATGAAATCGGAGGAAAAGGGCTTTTTATCAAAGAACTTGAAGAGGCGATGAAACATAAGCAGGCTGACTTTGCTGTCCATAGTCTTAAGGACATGCCAGCACGGATTCCTGCAAATTTTGAACTGACAGCCGTACTTAAACGACATTCTTATCGCGATGTCATTATTTTCAGAAAAGATGTGGCAAAGGCTATCGGACTACCCGATCGCTCAATGGTGAGTAGCTCGATACTTAAATCCCTTGGACCGTTAACTGTTGCCACTTCAAGTCTTCGTCGTAAATCACTTTTAATGGGATGTTGCCCTGATATCAACGCAGTCCCTGTGCGAGGAAACGTCGACACCAGACTACAGAAACTTGAGCGTGAACCTTGGCATGCTATTATTCTCGCTGAAGCCTCACTTGAACGTCTCAATATTGCCGATGTTGCTGCTCACCCAATCGACCCCACATGGTTTATACCTTGTGCCGGCCAAGGCGCTTTGGCTATTGAATCATTGCGCCAAAGCCCTGCGTCAAAATTTTTAACCTCACTTGAATGCCCAGATACAAGGCTTGCTGTAGACGTTGAAAGAAACGTCCTCGCTGCACTGGGGGGTGATTGCACCATGCCATTTGGGTGCCTCGTAACAAATGACGAGGACGACCACACAAAACTTTCAGCCTCGGCAACTCTATTATCCAATAATGGACACGCTGCCACTGCAAAAGTACACCTACCCAAAAGCTCAAAGGACTTGGCTGCAAGCTTGGAACGTCACTTACTCTCGGAACTTCGACGCAATGGTGGAAACGATATTTTAAAGGCTTTAGGCTTAAGTTTTCGTCTATGACCATCGGTTTTGACTAGGCCAGAAGAAATTTGATGTTTATTTAATTTATAGTGATAATGGAGAGCTATGGCACTTTTAATTTGGACTCGATCGATTGACGACTGGAAGCACGACAGGCCCATACTCGATATGCTTGACGTCGATGTGCTCCACTTGCCATGCATCACGATGGCCGGTTTATCCGTAAAATTTCCGAAGCGAAAGCCAAATATTTTCATTGCAACAAGCGGCAATGCTATTCGTTATTCAGCTCGCCACGCGGCACTTTTAAATCTTATGCGATCTGCTGAGGCTGTTTTTGCTATCGGTCCAGGAACAAAAGAGGCTCTAAAGGAGTTTAAAGTAAATGCGGAAATACCACCTGGGGTTAACAACGCTGAAAGCCAATCCAATTGGCTATCCTCAAACATCCGCCCAGGCAGCGATGTGGCATGGCCCTGTTCACGTGAGCCAAGTTATGATATTGCTGAGCATCTACGGCCGTTTGATATAGTCATTGAGCCGCTTGCCGTTTATGCCACCGAGCGATCGTTACATCTACCTAATGGTAAAGAGCCAGACTCTGTAGACATTGATCGGTACATCCAATCCCTCGAAGGAGTCGTCTGTTTTGCAAGTCCTTCGGCAATAGAGGGTTTTTCGAAATCACTTCATCCAGCGGATAATCGACTTAAGCATGAGTTAACGGCAGTTTGTATTGGCGAAACCACCGCGAGTGCGTGCAAGGGGCATTTCGATAAAATCGTTGTGTGCGAGACGGCTACCGTAGAAGACTTGGCTCAAACGGCTGCAAAACAGCTTTAGCTTAGATGTACGATATCTGTTTTGCTTGCTCGAAGAGCGCCGCCTGAAATTTTGGGTGAGACATTTTGATGAGGCTTTTGATCCGTTCAGGAACCTTTTTGCCTTTAAGCTCCGCGATTCCGTATTCCGTAATAACAGTATCAACATCGTTTCGCGAGATACTGACTTTAGCGCCTGGCTTCCGACAGACAACTATCTTGCCGTTGACTCCGTATTTCGTGATCGAAGGCATTAAGATAATTCAGCGCCCGCCCTGTCTTCTCCCTGACGATTTTTAGCGGCAGGCGATTGGCCCGAGCTTGCTCGGGGACTCCTTCAACTGCTCTATAAGATCGTTCATCAACGCAATCTAATGTTGCGCGCATGTTTACAGAGCCATCGATGTCAAGAAATGGTCACTTATTTGCAGTTACAAAGAGAAATAAATCAATGGATGAATAGCCGAAATCCATTAGGCAGGGTGATTTGACTAATCAGCACTACATCGGAGTAGTACGCTCAATGCAGACATCCTGTTCTTGAGTTGACTCAAGCTGAACAATCAATACTCAATCAGTCGGGTGTCCCCAAGGCGAAAATCCATCACTTGAAACATCCCACGCATCGGATATACTTGCAGTGGGCTTATTCTTGCTGTGGCGAGGTTTAACGATAATGGCATCGATCAATTTCCGTTACCTGGCCCAGTTGTTTGACGGGCTCGTCACTGTTGGAAATGTCCGACGGTTTGAAATATTAGTTATTCGGCTTGCCGTGCTTTTTTTTCTT
>JBEIGW010000058.1:0-12303 GCA_040381655.1 Deltaproteobacteria bacterium | reverse complement strand
CATCTGAAGTAATAGTTAACGTGCTTTTCGTCACATCGCGAGGACGAATGGCAACGAAGTCGTCATATTGGGTGAGCCAGCTAATTGAATTGGTTACCAAATCCCGATTTTCCGGGCTTCTCGCTCCGTAGTTATTTGCAATTTGAGCGGAGCCATACGCGATGATTCGCACGTCTTTTTCTGCCGATTTACCAGTTGTCGTGGCCATAACCGCAAATGAGCCCTGCTCGAGCCTAGACGGAGAGACACCCTTTAGGTCATTTTGTGACGTCACGTCTTTGACGCGCACTGTCGTTGAGGCGGCTGTTTTGCCGACTAAACTAACTTTGAATTTGGCCGCATTGTCGGTGATCTCAGAAATTGTGCGGGTATTCTGGAAAAGTAGCGCTACAGCATTCTTTTTCGCGAAATCCTTTGTGATAATATTGAATTCGTCAAACTCAGCCACCATCGCGTTGTTGGAGCCGATAAATTGGACTCGAGGGTCGTCGGGTCTTAGAATCATGAAATCGTTGTTGTATTTAAGTCCATACTTTGAGAGCAGCTTGTTGACGTTTTCAACCGGCGTCATGGCGTCGATCATGGTCATGAGCGCGCCACCGCGCGTGATGAAATCCTCTAAAAACTTCACTTCGGGCTCTTTAAGATCATATTTTAGTCCCGACATCACGACGACTGATGCGTCATCTGGGACTTTGCCAGACTCTAGAAGATTCAGTTCGGCTACGTCAAACCGATTGTTTTTAAGCTCGGTTGTCACTCTTTCAAAGGCGCTAGGATCTTGACCGCTCAGTTGGCCTTCGCCATGTCCTGTTGTGAAGTAAACCTTCTTTGATCCTTCCTTCAAGACTGCGACGAGAGCATTTGTAAATTTTTCTTCATTAAACGTTGTTATTCTATTTTCTCGACCGCCAAGCCTAAAAATCGCCGTGTTTGCTGAGGTCAGTTTTTCGGCGTTTGCCAACATCGGGTCCTTTTGAGGGTTCACAAACTTTGTGGTGATTTTATTAGTCTTGGCCGCATAAAGGCGGAGTAAATCGCGAAAGGCTTGTTCCTGGGCATCGTCGTCAAAGAAGGCAAGGATTGAGAGTTCTCCCTCCGCTTTGCCAAGGGATTCGATGGCCTTGACAGATTGCTCCGATAACGTGTTGGTTTTATCACGGCTCAAGTCCACGCTTTTATCAAAGCGCGGTCGGCTCGTGATGACTCCAAGTCCAACGAAGATTCCCAGCGCGAGGAGTATGATCACGCCAGAAGACGCGCCGTATCTAGCCCCTTTGCGATTGAACATAGTTTTGAAACCGTTGAGGTCAAGAAACACCCATAGCGTCATCAGAAGGACGCTAGCGCCAAGACCCGTGATACGAAGCGTTGCCGCGTGCTGCGAAAAAGTTGAGGCTAATGCGGTGAAAACCGCAGCTGTAAATATTGAGAGAAACGGAAGAATTAAAAGTGCATTTCGCATAAAATCTTACCTCCAACGCTGACTGTCAAGTGTTACGTTTGTGAAGAATAAAAATAATCCGGTGAAAATTAAGAAATAAGTCGTATGGCTGACTGAAAGTGTACCCTTAAAAAACGGTTCAAGATGCTCCGTGTTAGCAATGTACTTCAGCACGGACTCACCCAAGCCGCCGCCGCCAATGTTTGGTGCCATCCAGTTAAGGATGAGCAGCAGGAATAATCCAAACATAGTGAATACAAACGCCAAGAATTGATTGCTGGTCAGGGAGCTGATCCAAAGGCCAAATGCAATCTGGGACATTACCAGTAAGGTGAGCCCTAGATAGCTGGTAAGAATCATCATCTTGTCGGGGTTGCCATAAAAGACCGTGTAAAGTGGATAAACGGCCGATGCTACTAACACAATCAGCATCAGTGATGTTGCTGAAATGAATTTTCCAAGCACAATTTCAAGAGACGTACAGGGGGCAGTTAGCAAAAGTCGCAACGATTGATTACGGCGTTCTTCGCTAAAGCTAGCCATAGTGACCGCTGGTATGATCAGTAGGAATATGAAGTTTTGGTTGTAGAAAAGAGCTTTCAAAAGTTGCTCCACGGTGGGAGCTTGGCCACCCATCATTGGGGCTTGGTTGGCCATCTTCATGAACAGGCTCACAAAATTATTAAAAAAGAAACCCATGAATAACAGGAAGAACCAAAAAATCGCCGGCGCCGTTGGGGATGCGAAGTAAGCTTTTAAATCGCGTTTTGCAATCGCTAAAATACCACTCATGACTATGTGTGCTCCTTTGGGTAATTACTTGGTTAATTGGAGGAAAATGTCTTCAAGAGACCTAGTCTTGCGAGTCAGACTGCGAAGGCCGAATCCGCCGTCTACCATCGCTTTGGCTACGTCATCGAGAACATTATCCCCAGCGGAGTGACTTACGGCGAATTCAATATCCTCTGGTGTGCTGCCCGATTTTACGTTGCTAACACCAATGCGGCCGAGAGTTGTTAACGCATTTGAACCGTTACGAGCCACTTTTAGCTTGTAGATGTGGCCTGACTCCATCGATCCGGATAGTTGCTCATAGGTGCCTTGGGTGACGATCTTACCCCTATTTATGATGATGATCTTGTCGCATGTATTTTGTACTTCGCTCAAGATGTGTGATGACAAGAGGATTGTGTGTTGGCCGGCTAGTGATCTTATGAGTTTTCGAATTTCTATGATCTGGGTTGGGTCAAGGCCCTCGGTCGGCTCATCCAAGATCAGAACTTCTGGGTCATGCACCAGCGCCTGGGCTAGGCCCACACGCTGTCTGTAACCCTTTGACAGATTGCCGATAAGTCGCTTGCGAACATCGCCAAGTGCTAGCTTTTCGATTGTTGAATCAACTCGAGACTTCAGGGCGTTAGTCGGTATCTTACGCAGTTGACCCGCGTACTCGATGAATTCCTCGACAATCATATCGTCATGCAGCGGAGCCACATCCGGCAGGTAACCTAGCCGTCTTTTCGCCTCGAGCGGTTGTTCTGTAATATCGTAGCCCGCGATTTTCGCAGATCCATTATCTGCGCCAATGCAGCCACAAATGATGTCCATGGTCGTAGACTTCCCGGCGCCATTGGCTCCGAGAAAGCCGAAGATTTGTCCCTTCTCTACGGAAAACGAGACTTTATCCAAAGCCCTGAGTTCGCCGTAATTTTTCGACAAAGCTGATACTTCAATCATGCTGTTCCTCCGCCGCGATTACAAAAATTCACATTACTAAAATTCAAAATGATCCCTAGACAACAAAGATACCGAAATTAGGATTGCTAACAACTGTTTTAGCCGCTGATTTCTGAGAGTTAAATTAAAAAAGGGTCGGCTATCATCATCGCCGTCTGCAAGGACGATGGGCTTGGCTGGACAGATGAATATAACTGGTTTTCTAGGGCACGAGGGCGTGAAAGGTAAGGACCAGCTAAATTTAGAAAAGTCAAATCTTATTAGATGCTTATCCATTTCTGCTGCGCCGCTCGCGCGCCGGTCGCTTCGCTATCGTAAGCCAATGTAATTATTGAGTAAAAATTTAGACTCAAACCAGGGTGAAGACGGACTTGCATGTGCCTAGGACAAAGTTGCATAATATGTTTAGTCACTTACGTCGTAAATGCTGTCGTCAAAATAAGGCCCAGTCGCCGAACTGAATTTAGAGGAGATGTTTGAAATGTCCACGCTAACCAAAGATGCGCTCATCGAGTTGATTCGCGACAAGGTCGGATATCCTGTCAAGGAAGCGAAAGAAATCCTCGAGATGATCTTGGAAGAGGTCAAGGCGAAGCTCGAAAAAGGCAAAGAAGTCAAGATCAGTGGCTTTGGCAAGTGGATCGTTAAGGAAAAACGTAGTCGCCCGGGTCGCAACCCGCATACCGGTCAAAAAATAGAGATCACCGCCCGTCGAGTCGTGACCTTCCATCCATCAGATAAATTGAGGGATTGCGTTAACCGCCAAGTTCCACCCACGGATCTTTTGAAGTCCTCCGGCAACTCGGACGATTAATTCATAATCAAATATAGTGACTGTAAGACTCTCAAAAATTTATACGCGAACCGGTGACAAGGGAGCGACCCTCCTTGCAACCGGGGAGCGCGTGCTCAAAAGTAATGTGCGTATTGAGGCTTACGGCACAGTCGATGAGCTTAACGCAACAGTCGGGATGCTACGGGACACCATTGTGGTGGACCCCTCTCTGCAGGACCTCTGTGAAAAATTGTCTAAAATTCAAAATGAGCTTTTCGATATTGGTGGTGAGCTATCAGTGCCTCTCGATGTTTTGGATACCGAGCGTCAGCAAGTTGTGTCCATGAGGGATGTTTCCCGATTAGAGAGCGAAATGGATGCATTCAATGAGAACCTTCCTCCGCTGGAGAACTTTGTTTTGCCGGGTGGTCATTTGGCTAATTCCACGGCGCACCTCGTAAGAACTGTTTGTCGCCGGGCTGAGCGGGCCGTTGTCAGAATGTCAGAACAAGATGCTGTTCGTGATGAGATCAGGATTTATCTCAACCGTCTGAGCGACTGGTTTTTCGTTTTAAGTCGCGAATTATCCAGGCGGCTAGGGGTGCCTGAGGTGCTATGGGCACAGAACAAAAAAAAGTAATCCTGTCGTGGTTTTTGGCGGCTATCTTCATGCTGATCGTCTCAGCGTGGGATGTGGCTCTGGTTGCGTGGGCGGTCGTAAGCCATCCGGCCGTTAAGATGTCAGATGTTCTGAACTCTGAGCCCGATCGGTTGTCCCTACGGCGTAAGGAACAGCGCTATTTTTTGGATCATGGCTTATACGTCCCATTAGAGGATATAATTGTTGGAGATGGCCTTCACCAAATGGATAAGCAATCCTTTGCCAGTCTAGCTAAGTCTTGTCGAGGGCTAAAACGAGATCGGGATATTGCAATTTGGTTGCCTCTAAAAGTGAGAGTTCCTTTTTTTGGAGAAAGGGTTCAAGAATGGTGTTGGAAACCAGACGTCAGCTCGTGACAGATGCTTCGCGAGATCTTTTAAGAAAAAATTTAGATAGTGGTGGGCGATGTAACAATCCGCATAACCTCACCGTAGACGACTGCGTTGAAACACTAGTTGGGTGGGTTGAAAATACGGTCGGCAAGGGATACTTTGCAAGCTTACTCGAAGACTTTCAGAACAAGTACGGTAAGGTCAACCCGGAGGACGAGTTTTATCAATCTCGGATGAGCTATTTTATTGAACATAGCGTACTGGAGTGCCCGATGATCACCTCCACGGGGCCTGGACTAGCGCCAGTCTCGCGATTCTTGGAGGCGAACCCTGACTTGACGGCATGCTCCCAGGAGGGCGCCGATGTATGGATGAGTGTCAGTGGGTTTTCACATGGTGTATTTGAAGTAAAAAAAGAGGGCGATGAGGTCATGATCGTGCGTGACATGATTTCAGACAGGTCTTTTAAAGTTGAGTCCAAGGCCGGTGAAACCTTGAAGTACCTCAAGCGGAAATCCATATTTCAAGGTTTCGTTTTTGGCAATTTAGAGCGCCGGGTCTTAGGGCAAGGCCTGATTGTTCATCCAGATCGGGCCATTAAAGAAATTCACAAATTTATAAAAAGATTCCGGAAGTATCCAACCATTAAGCCTAACGATGTCTTGAGGATTCTAGCAGTCACTAATATGCGATTTCTAAGGATGCAACACGTTAATCCTGCTGTTATTTATAGTAATATTTCGTCTTAATGCCCACTGAATTAACCGCAATCTGGTGCTCATAGGTTGCCGCTATTCTGCCGAAACCCCTTACTGTGTAACCCGCTATTTTCTTGGGGGGCTTTGGCTTTTTATGGGTGCGCCAGCTCGTGACATAACAGCAGAAAAACTGATTTCAATCGGATTCACCGAAGACGACTTAGTGCGTGCCAATCAGGCTGTCAGTAGCCAAAAAATAAGTTTCGTTCATGCTTTGGAAAATTTAGGTCGCGTTGGAACTCGCTTACTGCTTGAGACCTTGGGTCCGGTCTATGGGTGTCCAGTGGTTCATTTGGAAGATCGCGATTTCCCTCAGGGCATCATCGACCTCATACCGAAGGATGCCGCGACGAAGCTTCGAGTTATTCCGATCGAGCGGAGTGCAAATAACCTAATCGTTGCGATGGGAAGTCCGACCAACCAAGAGACGCTGAAAACCCTTCAGAGGCGAACTAGTTTCTTTATAAAGCCTGTTCTCGCCAGCGAACACAGAATTAGTGATGTGCTCCAAAAGTTCTACACAGGAAGTCTCGACATCTCAAAGCTGAAAATTGAGGAGGCGGTTGGAGATGATTCAAACCGAGTCGAGATCCTTGGGCAGCAAGGAGACGACAACGGCATCCACAGCCTTTCAAGTTACATTCTTCAGCAATGCATGGTTCTGGGAGCCTCAGATATCCACGTCGAGGCGTATGAGACCGAATTGCGCGTTCGTTTAAGGATTGATGGCGCTTTGCGAGAATTAACAAAACTCAAAGTTGGTTGGAGAGAGCCACTCATCACCAAGCTGAAAATTATGGCAAAAATGGACATTGCTGAAAAGCGACTGCCACAGGATAAAAACATGAACCTCCTTATCGGCGGTCGTCCGATTGATTTTCGCGTCAGCTCTATGCCGACTGCCTTCGGCGAAAAGATGGTTTTGCGTATCCTCGATAAAGGCAGCCTTCAGACCGACATGACGAAACTAGGTTTCGAGCCAGACGATCTAGAGAAATTCAAAAACAGCATTGGTCAAGCCAACGGCATGGTTTTGGTAACGGGACCGACGGGCTCAGGTAAAACTGTGACGCTCTATTCTGCTTTGGCTGAGTTAAACAAGATCACTGATAATATCGTCACCGCCGAAGATCCGGTTGAATTTACACTTTATGGAATCAATCAGGTTCCCATTAGAAATGAGATTGAATTCACATTCGCAAAAGCCCTCAAAGCATTCTTGCGACAAGACCCTGATGTTATCATGGTCGGTGAGATAAGGGATTTTGAGACGGCTGAAATTTCCATGAAAGCAGCCCTGACGGGGCATATGGTTCTTTCTACATTGCACACCAACAGTGCCCCCGAGACGATTACGCGACTTTTGAATATGGGGGTCGAGCCATTCAACGTGGTTTCCGCTCTAACGTGTGTCGTTGCGCAGCGGCTTATCAGGAAGGTCTGTACAAAGTGTGCCGAACGTGATCCGGATGTGACCATGGATGTGCTGATTGATCTCGGTTTTCATCCAGAATATGCAGCACAAGTCGTTCCGATGAAAGGAAAAGGATGCCCTTCTTGCAATAACTCGGGTGAGAAAGGTCGTACTGCTATTCATGAAGTTCTTGTATTGACGGATGACGTAAAAAACGCCATCGCCAAGAGGCTTGCTCCCATGCAGTTAAAGACAGTTTGTATGGCATCTGGAATGCGTACTCTGCGACAGGCAGCTTTGATGAAGATGGCGAAAGGGATGATCTCGGCAAAAGAGGTTGTATCCATGACCATGCCTGATGACGACAAGGAATCCGTCGATGATGAAGCGTGAGGTTATAATATGAATTTCACTCTGCCCCAATTATTAAAAGCACTCATTGATCAGAACGGGAGCGATCTGCATGTTGCTGCGGATTCTCCGCCGAGGCTTCGGATTAATGGATCTCTTCTTCCTATCGATGTACCGGCCCTAACTCAGCAAGAATCGATGCAGCTTTGCTATAGCATCTTGACTGATGCGCAACGCAAAGAGTTCGAGGAAAACCATGAAATCGATCTCGCATTTAGTGTAAAAAATCTAGCGAGATTTCGCGCTAATATATACCTGCAGAAGGGTGGAGTTACGGGCGCGTTTCGAGTCATTCCATTTAAGATTTATGGTCTGAAAGAACTGCATCTTCCTCCGGTGGTGGAAAAAATTTGCGCCCTACCAAGGGGGCTAGTGCTTGTGACCGGCCCGACTGGTTCGGGTAAGAGTTCAACATTAGCGGCGATGATTAATCATATAAATGAAACCAGACAGGAGCATATCCTTACCATCGAGGATCCTATCGAGTTTTTGCATGCGCATAAGCAGTCGATGGTTAACCAAAGGGAGGTTGGGCAGGATACGCTTTCTTTTGATAGAGCGCTCAAAAGCGCGCTTCGCCAGGATCCTGACGTGGTATTGGTCGGCGAGATGCGCGATCTTGAGACGGTGAAACTTGCGGTGACCACTGCCGAGACGGGGCATCTGGTTTTCGCTACGCTACATACGAACTCCTGCGTTTCGACCCTTAGTCGTATTATCGATGTTTTTCCGGCTGAACAGCAAAGTCAGATTCGTAATCAACTAGCGTCGACCCTGCAGGCGACCATGTCACAAATGTTGCTGCCTTGCCTTACCGGTGGGCGAGTTTTGGCGTTGGAAGTTATGATTCCTAATGCGGCAATCCGTAATTTAATACGTGAGGATAAGTTCAATCAAATTTACTCATCCATGCAGGGGGGGTCAAGACCAGACGGGAATGCAAACTCTAAATCAGTGTCTAATTGGTCTGGTTGAGAAGAGACAGATCACGCCTCAGCTAGCTTTGGAGGTTGCGAATGAGCCCCAGGAGTTGGAAATGCTGTTTTCAAGTAAGCTTGGCATTAAGGTTCAAGCGACATTGAAGCGATAGGAAATTGAGATATGGCAGAATTTATTTACAAAGCGCGTAATGCCGCAGGCAAGACAGAAGATGGCAAGATCTCCGCCCCTTCGAAAGATATGGCGCGAACGCTGCTTGCCAGGAAAAGACTGTCTGTCGTTAATCTAAAAGAGGCATCACTTGACGATGGTGATGGTTCTGCCGGTGGGATGGTATTGCTCGGTGGGAAAATCAGGATCGACTCCAAGGGCAATATTACGTTTGGTTCAGTAAATACATTTAAGGTTCCTGATAAGGACCTGGTCATCATGACTAAGCAGCTGGCGACAATGCTCGAAAGTGGGATTCCTTTAAACCAGTCACTTGATATCTTATCTAAGCAGCAACGTTTGCCTTTGTTTGGCGGGGTTTTAGCGGGTGTTCGGAAGGCGATTGAAGAGGGCAATAGCTTAAGCCAGGCTCTTGCGAGGTACCCGCTTTGTTTTGATTCTCTTTACCGCTCGATGATTAAGGCGGGAGAAGAGAGTGGCCGCCTATCTGATATTATGTTGAAGCTTCTCGAGTACATCGAGAAATCGTCTAAAATAAAATCTCAGCTCAAGTCTGCCATGGTTTATCCGTCGCTCATTATTGTCGTGGCACTTCTTGTAGTCTCAGGCTTGATGATCTTTGTTGTTCCCGCATTCACTAAGCAGTTTGTCGATGCAGGTAAGCCGCTACCAGCCATCACCCAGATGGTGGTTGATATTTCCGATTTTTTCGTAAACAGTTGGTATATCTTGGTTGGCGCGCTAGTTATCGCCGGCTTTGGACTTGTGCAGTATATAAAAACCCCAAAAGGTCGCTACCAGTTTGATATGTTCATGCTGAAAGTGCCGATAATCGGCGATGTGGTAAAGAAAATTTCGGTTGGTCGATTTTGCTCAACCATGTCCTCCATGCTGTCCTCCGGTGTAAACCTTCTGCAGGCGTTAAATATATGTGCTGCCTCTTCCGGAAACGCCGTTATGGAAAAATTCATTTTGGAGTGTCGTGCTCGAATAGAGAAAGGCCAACAGATGAGTGTGCCTCTCAGTGAAAACCCGATTTTTCCTAAAATGGTGGTATCTATGATTCAAGTGGGAGAGCAGGCGGGTAAAACAGATGAAATGCTTATGAAGGTTGCAGCTTTTTATGAGGACGAAGTTGATCAGGCCATAAAAACAATGCTGGGAATGATTGAGCCGATTCTCATCGTAGGCATTGGCGGTTTGGTAGGCTTTCTCGTAATCGCGATGTATCTTCCAGTATTCGATCTCGGTGGAACCATCGGAAACTAATTTTTGTCGACAACGGACCAGTGGTGTTCGCAATCACGGCACGTGTATTGCCAATTGTTTTCACGCCAGGCGACTTGCGCTAAGTCGGATGCTTTGCATCGCGGACAGATAACATCTAGGTGGTTTTGTTTGCATGAGCTATTGCGACAGCGAATGATGTTAATGTTATTCGGATCGCTTTTGACTGGCCCCGAACATATTGGACATCGTGATACGGCGCGTCTTTCCTCTGTCATGATTCGACCTTCCCTTGAACGTAAGATTGAGCTTTGGATAAAATTAACAATGTCATGCAGCTTATGACTGTTAGGGTTTTATATTGATCAAAGGAAACGTCTAAAGCGTGGTTGACGACCGCGCAACCAATACTTGCGCCAGCTAGTGCATATCCTGCGATATATAATACTGATGCTGCAAATATTCCGGCTAGGAAAGATGCAGGCGCTAGATGTTTTACGCTCGCGCCGATCATTAAGGCGAAAATGGGAAGAGGGGCTTTCGCTATGATGCCTTGCGAGGCGACCCAATGAAATCCTGAGGTTGAGTGTTGGTTCATGGCGTTTTGAAACCATGCTTGAGACGCCATTTGCTGGTCAATAAAGCTTTGAGTCCAAGGCAAATTTCGAATGTGCTTTCCTATCAACCAGAGTAAGACCGAACTGACTAAGACGGCTAGAGACGCAAAAGGTCCGCCGACAGCCGGCCCGAATAGCAGGCCAGCTATTAGACCGCTTATGGCCGCTGGTACTCCCAAGCTTGATAAAAAGATTAGCCCAATTAATATTTTTAGTGCGCCCGTATGACCGCTAGCGCGGATGCTGTCTTGCATCGTTTGACAGTCAGCGGTGGCATACCTTAAGGCCAATTTGTAAAAAACAACTCCCAGAGCGACTCCGAACGCGATGCGAATCAGCCTGATAATCGTTTCTTGATTTTTGCCCGTCACGAGCCTAAAACTCCTCTTCGTAACAACGGTCGTGGTCTCATCGTATCTGGGGCCAGTTTGTAAGTTTTATAGAACCATGATGGTAACCATGTCCCAGCATAACGCCTTCCAAAACTATGCTCAACTTTTGACAAAGGTGGACGAGTTTTTTCGTTCAGTATACGCCCGAAACTCCGAAAAATTTAGCTGTGCAAGGGGGTGCTTTGGCTGCTGTCGAGGGGGGCTTTCTGTTGCTAAAGTAGAGGCTGATTATATCAGGCGTTGGTTGGACGAAAATCCTAGCGAGAAGGCCAAAATCAAAGATCTTTCAAGAATGCGAAATGACCCTGATTTTTGTAGGTTTTTAGATGCTGACGGAGCTTGCAGTATTTATGACGTGCGTCCGATCATTTGCCGAACACATGGGGCTCCGGTGTCTTGGTCGGAAGAAGATGATGGGGGCGGCAATAAACATGAGTCCCGGGATGTCTGCCCTCTCAATTTTGAGGGCGTGAATCTTGAGGAACTCCAGGCTCAGGATGTTATTTCGCTCGATAAATTGAATACGATTTTGAGTCTGGTAACTCGTCATTATACTCAGTCAAATGAGGTCATTCGAGAAAGTCTGAAATCGATTGCGGATGGCTTTGAATAATCGGAGAGCTATTTACTTTGGTGCAGTCGGTGGGACTTGAACCCACACGAGTCGCCTCACATGCCCCTCAAACATGCGTGTCTACCAATTCCACCACGACTGCTTATCACTTTAGGCATCGGCTGTTTTGAGAGAGCTAATACCTTGTTACGTTTACTACTACTTCTTGGGCTCTCCTGATGTTACGGGAGCTGGAGCAGCGGAATCTGGATTCGCGCTTGGCGCGGCTGCCGGAGTTGCTGACTCTGTTGTGGTCGCCGCTGGCGCTGTAGGCGCCGCCGGAGCTGGCGTTTCCTGCAGTTTTTCCATCAAGCCCGTTTTACCGGCTCTCGCAGCAACGACGGTTAGCACAAGTGACGTTGTCATAAACACTGCTGCCGCACCGTAAGTTAGTCGACTAAGTAGTTGGTTTGCTCCAGAAGCGCCAAACACCCCTGATGAGTTGCCACCACCGAAGGCCGCACCAACACCACCGGCGTTTCCAGCTTGAACGAGAACAACGAGAACCAAAAATAATGACACTATAACGTGAATGACAAAGAACATGATTTTCGTGCAGCAGTAATAATCATACAGCTTTTACAAATGACATCATAGACCGTGAAGAACTGTTCTCCCAGTAGAAGTTTACTAACACAAGCATTTATGTTTCAACTATGATGTGAAAAGGTATCAGTTAACACTGCGCTGGTCGAATCTCCTGTACCAGCGCAGTTATTCTATTTGTTTGCTGATTGAATGGTTGTGATGCGACAAAAGGCGCTCGGTCGAATCGCCTGTACCAGCACTGTCATTCTATTTAGTTACTGACT